>CALGRZ010000105.1 GCA_937880705.1 uncultured Alistipes sp. | reverse complement strand
GTTGCAGGTGGCAGGTGGCGATTATACTCCGATTACCAGCGGTATGCCGCGCTATTGTGAGGGTGCGAGATATTGGTTGCAGTGGGCAGGTTTTGACGAGAAGGTCTATAATCTGCAGAAGAATACCAACGACTATAAGGATGACTATATGTGTCGTGGCGAGTGGGTTAATGCCCTTATGGGAGGCTCCGAGATGCTACCCGAGGAGGAGGGCAAACATATCCCGATAGACCTCGCCCTGGCCTTTCATTCGGATGCCGGTGTGCGACTCAACGACGACATCATAGGCACGCTGGGTATCTACTGCACGCGCGACAACGATGGTGAGTTCGAGGGTGAGGTGTCACGTCTGCGCTCGCGCGACCTCACCGACCTGGTGATGACACAGATAGTTGACGACCTGCGCTCGGAGTATGAGCCACGCTGGACACGTCGCGGCATGTGGGATAGATCCTACTACGAGGCGCGTGTGGGGTGGTGTCCTACGATGTTGCTGGAGTTGCTCTCGCACCAAAACTTCGCAGATATGCGCTACGGCCTCGACCCCTCGTTCCGCTTTACGGTGTCACGAGCCATATATAAGGGGGGGTTGCGCTACCTGTCGAGCCAGTACAATGTGCCATATATCGTGCAGCCCCTGCCCGTGCATAGCTTCAGCGTGGAGTTGCGTCAGGGTGGTGCCTACTTAAGCTGGGAGCCTACCGAAGATACCCTGGAGCCTACCGCAGCCCCCGACTACTACATATTATACACGCGCGTAGACAATGGCGGCTTTGACACGGGCCGTAGGGTAGATGCTACCTCCATCGAGGTGGAGCAGGACCCCGACAAGATATACAGCTACCGCCTCACGGCCGTAAACAAAGGTGGCGAGAGCTTCCCCTCGGAGACCCTCGCGGCGTGTCGTTTGACCGCCTCGCGTGGCGATGTGATGGTGGTCAATGGCTTTGACCGTGTCGCAGCACCCTTAAGTGTTCAGGGTGACTCGCTGGCCGGCTTCCACAACCGCTACGATAGTGGCTGTGGCTACATCGAGGATATATCCTTCATCGGCGAGCAGCACAACTTCGACCGTCGCCTGTCGCGCTCCGAGAACGATAACTACGCCCTCGGACAGTGCTACAACGACTATGAGACGGAGGTCATTGCCGGCAACACCTTTGACTATGTGGCTCTTCACGGAGGCTCGATAAGGGAGGCGGGATACTCCTTCTCGTCGTCGTCACGTCGTGCTGTCGAGGCAGGACGTGTGGCACTCAAGGAGTACGATGCCGTAGATCTCGTCCTCGGCAAGCAGCGCACCACGGCCGTAGGTCGTGATACGCTGAACTACCGCCATGCGGCCTTTGGCGAGGAGCTTAAGGCGCAGCTGCGTGACTACGCCTCGAAGGGTGGCTCGCTGCTCGTCACGGGTAGCTATGCCCTCACAGACCTCTGGCATGCGCCCCACGCCACGGAGCAGGATCGACGCTTTGCCGAGGAGGTGCTCGGCGTCACCTTTGGTGGTAACATGGCTACGCGCGATGGCTGTGCCACGCTGCTCGGCTCGTCACTTACGCGCAGCTCCTTACACATAGACTTCTGCCAGAGCCTCAATGCGGATATCTACTGCGTCGAGTCGCCCGAGGTCATTGCACCTGTGGGCAAGGGTGCGCAGACCATACTCCGCTACACCGCTACAAACCAGTCGGCAGGTGTGGCGCGCGATGGCAGTGCGCGCACGGTGGTCATAGGCTTCCCCTTTGAGACCATCGCCACGCCGAGAGAGCGCGACCACCTTATGCAGATTGTGCTTAACTACCTCGTCAGATAATATGGCACTCTCACGACACACCATTAAGACCATCTCGATGCCCATAGCCATGGTCGTCGGGGCACTGCTCTGCCGGCAGCTCGCTGCGCTGGAGGCTATGAGTGGCAATATGCTCACCCCCTCGCTTATCGGAGCGATGCTCTTTCTCACGTTCTGCCGCGTCGACGTGCGTGCCATGCGACCCCGTATGGTGCACCTCTGGATGCTGCTCTTTCAGTTCGTAGGCTCGGTGGCGGTATACTACCTCGTCACACCGCTTATGGGGGATGTTGTAGGTCAGGGTGCTATGATATGTGTCCTTGCACCCATTGCCATGGCCGCGGTGGTCATCGGCGGTATGCTCGGTGCCAATGTCACCACGATGGCTACCTATAGCCTTATATGTAACCTCGTAACAGCCTTTGTTGCCCCCACCATCCTGCACGCCTTCGGCACGGGAAGTTGTACCTTTGCGCAGATCATCTCGCGCGTGGCACCCACGCTGCTTATGCCCTTTGTGCTGGGGCAGATGTGTCGCGTGTTGTGGCATCGTGGCACGGAGTGGTTCAGTCGTCACTCGCAGCTGTCGTTCTACCTCTGGCTCATGTCGCTGATCCTTGTCATAGGACGCACCACATGCTTTATCCTCGACACCGATGCCGACCCCTTTGTTGAGGTGGAGCTTGCATGCGTAGCCCTTGTGATATGTCTTGTGCAGTTTACGGTTGGTCGCGCCCTGGGACGTATGGCGGGCGATGTTGTGGCCGGAGGGCAGTCGTTAGGTCAGAAGAATACAGTGCTGGCCGTGTGGATGGCTCTCAACTTTCTGGATCCCGTAGCATCGGTAGCACCCACGGCATATATAGTATGGCAGAATATGGTCAACAGCTACCAAATTTGGCGTTATAAGGGGGTATCTGCGGACTCGCAATCGTAGGTCTGAGTGGGTTGTGGTGTGGGCGCAGGTGTTGCGCAGGCGATAGGACTTTGCGCAGTCAATAGGACTTAATAGGACTTAATAGGACTTAATGGGTATAAGCGCGGCCGACGTTTATCCGTGAGCAACATGCTATCCCTAAACTTCCTATCCGTCCTATCTCTTCCTATTTCTACCTCCCCTCCCACAAAAAAAGCAGGCCAAGAAGCCTGCTTTTACCTTAATATCATCCGCATTAGGCGATCTCCTCACCGAAGAGCGTTGCCGAGGAGCATCCTGTGATGCGAACCTTGACATAGTCGCCAACGCGGTGGTTGCCACGGTCAAAGACAACCATCTTATTCTGTGATGTGCGACCCGAGAGCTGCTCGTCACTGCGCTTCGACACGCACTCAACCAATATCTCGAACTCCTTGCCCACATCGCGCTTGTTGCTCTCCTCCGAGAGGGTGTTCTGCAGGTCGATGATCTCCGTGAGGCGGCGTGTCTTGACATCCTCGGGGATGTCATCACCGAGGTTGCGCTGTGCAAAGGTGCCGGGACGCTCCGAGTACTTGAACATATAGGCGAAGTCGTAGCCCACCTCGCGCATAAGCGATAGGGTAGCCTGATGCTCCTCCTCGCTCTCGTGGGCAAAGCCCGCGATGAGGTCGGTGGTGATGGCGCAGTCGGGCATGTAGCGACGTATGGCTGCTACGCGCTCCAGGTACCACTCGCGTGTGTACTTGCGGTTCATGCGCTTGAGCATCTCCGTAGAGCCTGACTGTGCAGGGAGGTGTATGGCCTTGCAGATGTTGGGCATCGAGGCCATAGTCTCGAGGAGCTTATCGCTGATATCCTTGGGGTGTGACGTAGCAAAACGCACACGCAGCAGGGGCGATATCTCGGCCACACGTCTTAAGAGTTCGGGAAAGTCAACCTCGCCCGTGCGGTAAGAGTTCACGTTTTGACCGAGCAGCGTGACCTCGCGGTAGCCATTCTCGAAGAGCGAGCGTGCCTCGGCAACGATGGTGTCGGCCTCACGGCTGCGCTCAATGCCTCGGGTGTAGGGTACAACGCAGTATGAGCAGTAGTTGTTGCAGCCACGCATGATGGCGATAAAGGCACTCACACCATTGGCATCGAGGCGTACAGGGGCTATCTCGGCATAGGTCTCCTCCTTCGAGAGCTCCACGTTGACACCCTTGCCACCCTCATCAACACTGCGTACCAGGTTGGGCAGATCGCGGTATGAGTCGGGGCCTGCGACGATATCCACGCCGGTATTACCCTTGGTGAGCTCCTCCTTAAGACGCTCGGCCATGCAGCCGATGATGCCGATGATAAGCGAGGGCTTCTGCTTGCGCATGCGGCGCATCTCGCTCAAACGACCCCAGATGCGCTGCTCGGCATTGTCGCGTATCGAGCAGGTGTTGATAAGCACGATGTCGGCCTCCTCCAACGAGGTGGTATAGCGGTAGCCCTCCTCCTGCATTATAGATACTACAATCTCCGAGTCGCCGACGTTCATCTGGCAACCATAGGTCTCGATATAGAGTTTGCGACCGCTGCCGGTCAGAGGTCGCAAACTATTCATTGGTATGTTGTTAGTCATAGTCATAAGCAATTATTACTCAACGGGCATGCCATCCTCCTCGGGGAAGGGCTTGAAGCCCTCACCAAAGGTGTCGTATGCGTCGGTAACAACCACGAACGAGCGAGGATCGAACTCCTTGATCTTATGCTGCACGTTGCGCACCTCCTTGCGGTTGATAACCAGGAAGATCATCTCCTTGTCGTCGTGCGAGTACATACCCGTAGCCTTGATATATGTTCCGCCACGGTTCAGGTCGTGAAGGATGTAGTTGCGCATAGCCTCCGAGTGCTCCTCGCAGATGATGAAGAGCAGTTTGTCGCGCGAGGCACCGTCGATGGTGAAGCCCAGCACCTTGGCGTTGACGAAGATACATACGGCCGAGTAGAGCGACAGCAGCAGACCCTGTGCCTCCTTGCCCTCGGGCAGACCTACGCCAAAGCCGATGACAATAAGACCGCTCAACACGATGATGGCATCCGAGAGCAGCACGCCATTGGCGAACTTCATCTTGGCGAACTTATGCAGCAGCATACCGGTGATGTCGGTACCACCCGTAGCGGCGTTGTTGCGAATTACGATACCTACACCTGCGCCACTGAAGCAACCACCCACGATGGCGGCCAACATAAGGTGGTTCGACAGGTCAACCACGCCACCCATAAGCAGGGCGGGGTCGAGGGCCTCGATAGCGGCCTGGTTGGGATATACCAGGTAGTCGAGGATGTTCATCAAACCGGGGGTGATGAACGATGCGAAGATCGTGCGACCACCGAACTTACCGCCGAAGATAAGCAGTGCGGTGAGGATCAGAGGCACGTCGAACATATAGCCAAACGTACCCACCTGAACTGACGGGAAGAGGTTGTGGAGTACCAACGCAAGACCATAGATACCACCGGGGACCATGTCGTAGGGGTTGATGAAGACCACAAAGGCGATAGCTACCAGCAGACAGCCCAATACGATCTGTCCTATTGATGCCCACCACTTAATGTCGAAAACCGACTCCTTCACTGAAGTCACAAGGTTAGAGATCAATTTCATAAATATGCAATATTGTGTTTTTATTCATTTCTAACTACCAAAGATAGTAATAATTTTTGAAACGACAAGCATTGTCTGTAAAAAATGTGTGTGCCGTGGCGTAACTACCCAATATGTTGTCATAAAATTTTGAAGTTAACTTATTTTTTGTAACTTTGTAGAAATTCTTAACCTGTGATTATAATCTTGTTCGCTTATAATCAGCTAAATAGACATTAATATGCAAGACTGGGGAATCCTAACATACTACTGCGCTTTTACGCTTGTAATCTTTGCCTACCTGCTCGGTTCAATACCCAGCGCAGTGTGGATTGGCAAGAAATATTATGGCATAGATATTCGCGAGCATGGCTCGAAGAATGCCGGCACAACAAACATGCTGCGTGTGCTGGGTAAGCGTGCCGCCATCCCCGTATTTATCATCGACTACTTTAAGGGCTTTGCTGCCGTGACCCTCACCTCGGTGATGCGTTTCGACGACTCGGTCAACGATGCTTGGCTCATCAACCTGCGCATCATCGCCACCATAGCCGTTGTGCTGGGCCATATCTTCCCCATCTTTGCCAACTTCAAGGGTGGTAAGGGCGTGGCTACGCTGCTGGGTGCCGGTACGGGTATCTATCCCCCGCTGGTGCTCATCTGCTTCGGTGTGTGGTGTCTGGTATTTGCCGTGTGGCACTATGTGTCGCTGGCGTCGATCGTCGCAGGATGCTGTTATCCGCTGTTGGTGATGATCTTCTCGACGATGACCTACAACCCCGCAGCCCCCTTCGTGAGCGTTCCCTTTATCGTCTTCTCATGGGTGGTGGGCATACTGCTCGTGTGGACACATCGCAAGAACATAGGCCGTTTAAGAGAGGGTACCGAGTCCAAGATATACCTATGGGTCAAGGAGGATCAGAACAAGGATATTGATCTGGGTGGCAGATAGAGGTAAGGCTATGTCGAAAGGCTCTAAAACAGGTGCCGAATTTCTGAAGTTTGTCCTGGTCGGTGGAGTGTCGTTCATCGTTCACAATGTCGTCTACCTGCTACTCATACACTTTGGTGTACACCCCTCGTTCTCCTATACGATGGGCTATGCCTCGTGGATGATCGTAAACTTTATCCTCTCGAACTACATCACCTTTCGTACCACACCATCGTTGAGGCGAGCCATAGGCTTCGCGGTGAGCTCTCTGCTCTACTACATCATCCAGATGTGTGGCTTCTGGCTGTGCCGTTGGTTGCAACTCCCCGACATTATCATCACACCGCTGGTCTACACCATAGCCTTCCCGCTAAACTTTCTTATGGTGCGCTTTGTGTTGCGCCGTGCGTAGTGCTGTACCTTTAATACACTAAAAGGGCTGTCACAACATACTTGTTGGACAGCCCTTTTAGTGTTACGGTGCGCTGTTCTACTCGACGTAGTACGCCTTCGAAGCATCGCGCTCGGGAGCTGCGGGAGGGTCACCTGCCGGATAACCAAAGGCGATGGCTACCAATAGTTTGTAGCCCTCGGGCAGGTTCAGACGCTCCATGTAGGGCTTGGCGGCCTCCGAGTTCATCACGGGCACCACGCTGCCAAGACAGCACGAGCCGATGCCCATAGACCATGCCGAGAGCATCATATTCTCCGACAGAAGGCCACTGTCATACTCGCCACTATAGCTCTGCTCGGGGCAGGCGATAAAGGTGACGGTGGGGGCATTGCGGAAGAAGTTGCGGAAGTTCTCCTGCTCCTCGAGCTGGGGCATCTGCTCCACAGCAATGGCGGTAACACCATCCAAGAAGTCGGGTGCATCGACAACACGCACGGCCCAGGGCTGCATGTTCATTGCACTGGGGGCGTAGATGCCGCACTCGATGATCTTGGCCATCTGCTCACGGTCTACGGCCTCGGGCTTGTAGTCGCGTATCGAGCGGCGTGTCATGATTGTCTCGATGACAACCTCCTCCTTTGAGGGTACGACCTTCACATTAACATCCTTGTTTACATTCACACAGCCTGTGGCAACAAGGGCCACAGCTGCGCATAGCGTACTCTTAAATAGTCTATTCATCCTTAAAAAACTGTTTAGTCAATAACTTTACCCTTGAGCACCACTCGCTTGATGACGGGTGTCTGGTGTGCGTAGGGCAGGTAGGCCAGCGATGGCAGAGGCTTCGTGAGGTAGAAGTTGGCCACCTTGCCGCGCGTGATCGAGCCATAGTCGCGGCTCTCGCCCATGGCGCATGCGCTGTTGAGCGTAGCGGCGTTGAGTGCCTCGGCCGGTGTCATCTTCATCTTTATGGAGCCGAGCGACACCACAAAGCGCATATTGCCCGAGGGTGCTGTACCCGGGTTGAAGTCCGAGGCGAGAGCCACGGCAAGACCCGAGTCGATCATCTTGCGGGCAGGGGGATAGCCGATGCCGAGGAAGAAGGCGCAGCCGGGCAACATCGTGGGCATCGTCTCCGAGCCACGCAGTGCCTCGATCTGCTCGTCACCCATAGACTCCAGGTGGTCTACCGAGAGGGCCTTATGCTCCACGCCGACCTCCACACCGCCCGATATGGCGAGCTCGTTGGCGTGTATCTTTGCGCGCAGACCATACTTTGCACCCGTCTCTATAATCTTTGCCGTC
This sequence comes from uncultured Alistipes sp., assembly GCA_937880705.1. The sequence goes on along the minus strand of CALGRZ010000105.1, from coordinate 28,282 downwards.
TCCTCGACGGTGAAGAAGCCTCGGTCACAGAACACATCCACGAAGTCGGCAAGACCCTCCTTGGCCACTGCGGGGATCATGTCGCGGCATACATGCTCGACATAGTCGGCCTGGCGACCACGGTAGGCACGGCCCACGGCGTGTGCACCGAGGAATGTGGCGCGCACCTCCAGAGGTGCTGTTTGGCGGATGCGGCGGATGACACGCAGGATCTTCAGCTCATCCTCCAGCGTGAGGCCGTAGCCCGACTTGATCTCCACAAGTCCGGTACCCATGGCCACAATCTCGTTGATACGCTCCATGGCTTGGTCGTAGAGCTCATCCTCCGACGTGTCGTGCAGTCTGTCTGCCGAGTTGAGGATGCCTCCACCGCGCTTGGCTATCTCCTCGTATGAGAGGCCGTTGATCTTATCCAAGAACTCCTGCTCGCGGCTGCCGGCATATACTATATGTGTGTGCGAGTCGCAGAACGAGGGGAAGAGCCAGCCGCCCTCGGCGTCGAGAACCTCGCAGTTCTCGACCGTGGGCAGCGTATCCATAGTGCCATAGTCCTTGATGCGGTCGCCGTCGGTGAGTAACCATGCACCCTCTATCATGCCGATCTCGGCCATGGCCTTGCCCTCGACACGCAGACGATGGCTCTCGTCAATGCCGACAAGCGTACCTATGTTTTTAACGAGTAAGCTCATAGTCGTTGAGGAACTTAACCGATGTTGCAATATGGGGGTACATCACCGTGTCGTTATCCACGAAGGGCACCTCCTTGCGGTAGGCCTCATACATAGCCTCTACCGAGGCCGATGAGCTTAGACCACCCATGTGGCGGAACTCCAGTGCCTGTGCCGAGTTCATAAGCTCGATGGCCAGCACACGCTCGGTGTTCTGCACCACCTTCCACAGCTTCGTAGCGGCGTTAGAGCCCATACTTACATGGTCCTCCTGACCCTGTGACGAGGGTATTGAGTCGCACGAGGCGGGCCAGCACAGACCCTTCGACTGGCTCACGATAGAGGCAGCCGTATACTGCGGAATCATGAAGCCCGAGTTGAGGCCGGGGTTGGCAACCAGGAAGTTGGGCAGGTTGCGTGCACCCGAGATGAGCTTGTAGGTACGACGCTCCGAGATGTTACCCAACTCGGCAACGGCGATAGCCAGGAAGTCCATAGCAACGGCGATAGGCTGGCCGTGGAAGTTACCTGCCGAGATTACCTCGTCGCTGTCGGGGAAGATTGTGGGGTTATCCGTAGCCGAGTTGATCTCGGTCTCCAGCACGCTCGCTACATAGGCGATGGTATCCTTCGAGGCACCGTGTACCTGGGGGATACATCTGAACGAGTAGGGATCCTGAACATGCTGCTTGGCCTGACGACCAATCTCCGAGCCAGAGAGTATCTCGCGGAAGTTGCGTGCGGTCTCAATCTGTCCGTTGTGGGGACGTATGGCGTGTACGTTGTGCTCGAAGGGCTCCATGCGGCCGTCGAAGGCGTCGAGCGACATGGCGCCGATGTGGTCGGCCCAGCGGCTCAGGCGCTGTGCGTTGATAAGCGAGTAAACGCCGTATGCCGACATGAACTGTGTGCCGTTCAGAAGGGCAAGACCCTCCTTCGAGCAGAGTGTGATAGGCTCCCAGCCCATCTTCTCCATCATCACTGCACCCTCGACAACCTCGCCGTCGATCTCTACATGGCCAAGGCCCAAGAGGGGCAGACACATGTGTGCCAGAGGCGAGAGGTCGCCCGAAGCACCCAACGAGCCCTGCTCATAGACTACGGGGATGATGTTGTTGTTAAACATCTCGATAAGACGCTCGACGGTGATGAGCTGTACGCCCGAGTGACCATACGACAGCGACTGCACCTTGAGCAGGATCATCAGTCGTGCAATCTCCGAGGGTACGCGCTGACCTGTACCACAGGCGTGCGACATCATCAGGTTCTTCTGCAGCTGCGACAGACCCTCCTTCTCTACCGAGATGTTGCACAGCGAGCCGAAGCCGGTGGTAACACCATAGATGGGACGGCCGGCATCCTCCATCTTCTTGTCGAGGTAGTCGCGGCAGCGGTTGATACGAGCCTTGGCATCGTCGCTCAAAGCCAGCTTATAGCCCTTCGCGAGGATCTCCTCCACGCGGGCAATGGTGAGCCTTTCGGCACTGATATAATGAATCATAATAGCTTCTTAATTAGTGTGTTTGACTACTTGTTTTCGTTGTAAACCTTCTCGATGAGCGACATGTCGGCGAGGTTCGGGAGCGTAACCTTCAGCAGAGGTGTGCGCTCCATCTGACGCTTGATGGCAAACATTGCGCCCTCGTTGCGTGCCCAGCTGCGACGTGCGATACCATTGTTGACATCCCACAGCAGCATCTCCTCGATGTGGCGTGCCGACTCCTCCGAGCCGTCGATGACCATACCGAAGCCACCGTTCATCACCTCGCCCCAGCCTACGCCGCCACCATTGTGGATCGATACCCACGTTGCGCCACGGAACGAGTCGCCGATGACGTTGTGTACGGCCATGTCGGCACAGAACTGCGAGCCATCGTAGATGTTCGAGGTCTCGCGGTAGGGTGAGTCGGTACCCGATACGTCGTGGTGGTCACGACCCAGCACGATGGGTGCCGAGATCTCGCCACGCTTGATAGCCTCGTTAAAGGCCAAGGCGATGCGTGTACGACCCTCCGAGTCGGCATAGAGGATGCGGGCCTGCGAGCCTACGACGAGCTTGTTGGCCATGGCCTCACGGATCCAGTGGAGGTTGTCCTCCATCTGACCCTGAATCTCGGCGGGCGATGTCTTGAGCATCTCCTCGAGCACCTCGGCAGCGATGCGGTCCGAGGTGATCAGATCCTCCTCCTTACCCGAGGTACATACCCAGCGGAAGGGGCCGAAGCCGTAGTCGAAGAACATCGGGCCCATGATATCCTGAACGTATGAGGGGTAGCGGAACTTGCCATCCTCGCCCATGATGTCGGCGCCGGCGCGCGATGACTCCAAGAGGAAGGCGTTGCCATAGTCGAAGAAGTACATGCCACGAGCGGTGAGCTTGTTGATGGCTGCCACATGGCGACGCAACGATTCGCGTACACACTCATGGAAACGCTCGGGCTCCTCGGCCATCATGCGGTTAGACTCCTCGTACGAGTAGCCTACGGGGTAGTAGCCACCGGCCCAGGGGTTGTGCAGCGATGTCTGGTCCGAGCCGAGGTCTACGTTGATCTGCTCCTCGGCCAAACGCTCCCAGAGGTCTACTACGTTGCCAACGTATGCAAACGAGATCACCTCCTTGTTCTCGACAGCCTGCTTTACGCGGGGGATAAGCTCGTCGAGCGATGAGTAGAGCTCGTCGACCCAGCCCTGCTTATGACGCTTCTCGGCAGCGGCGATATTTACCTCGGCGGTGATGCTCACCACGCCCGAAATGTTACCTGCCTTGGGCTGTGCGCCCGACATGCCACCCAGACCTGCGGTTACGAAGAGCATACCCTTCAGATCCTTCTGGCCGGGCTTCATGCGCTTGCGGGCAGCGTTCATCACGGTGATCGTGGTGCCGTGTACGATACCCTGCGGGCCGATATACATGTATGAACCTGCGGTCATCTGGCCATACTGCGACACGCCCATGGCGTTGAAACGCTCCCAGTCGTCCTGTGACGAGTGGTTGGGAATGACCATACCGTTGGTCACAATCACGCGGGGTGCATCCTTGTGCGAGGGGAACAATCCGAGGGGGTGTCCCGAGTACATCACCAGCGTCTGCTCGTCGGTCATCTCGGCGAGGTACTTCATAGCCAGACGGTACTGTGCCCAGTTCTGGAATACGGCACCGTTGCCACCATAGGTGATAAGCTCGTGGGGGTGCTGTGCTACGGCCTTGTCGAGGTTGTTCTGGATCATCAGCATGATGGCTGCCGCCTGACGTGAGCGCGCAGGGTAGTCGTCAATCGAGCGTGCATACATCTCGTAGTCGGGGCGCAGACGGTACATGTAGATGCGGCCGTAGGTCTTGAGCTCCTCCAAAAACTCGGGTGCAAGCTCGGCGTGGTGCTTCTCGGGGAAGTAACGCAGGGCGTTGGCCAGGGCGAGCTTCTTCTCCGCGTCGGTAAGGATGTCCTTACGCTTCGGAGCGTGGTTTGCCGTGGGGTCATAGGCCTTGGGCGCGGGCAGCGGATCGGGAATACCCGCTAATATATCTTTCTGAAAGTCGGTCATTTTATTTTAGGTGTTATCAGTTACTAAATCTTGCTCTCTACGATGGCCAATATCTCCTTCTCGGCCTCGATAGCCTTTGCCTGAATCTCCTCGGCCTCCTTTACGAGTGCCTCGGCTACGGCGCGATCCTTAAGACCAGCGGCGTTGATCTTCACGTTGAGGCATGCGCCCATCACTGCCGAGCGGGCAGCCAGAGCACCTACACCTGCATCCGATACAGAGTTGGGGTTACCCTCCTCGGCCATTGCGCGTACCACGTCGAATGACTTCAGCGCAGCCTTCATCGTGCGCAGGGGCACCTGCGTAGCATAGAGCGTAGCAGCCTCCATAGCCTCGGCGCGTGCAGCCTTCTCCTCGTCGGTAGACTTGGGCATGCCAAATACGGCCATGATCTTGTTGAAGGCCTCGGTGTCCTCATCCACGAGGTAGAGCAGCTCGTTCATCACGCCCATGCCGTTGTCGGCCCAGTTCGAGAAGAACTCCCAGCGGTCATCCCAGCCGGCCTTGTGTGACGAGAGGTTGGCAACCATCGTACCCAGCGCAGCGGCCAGAGCACCCATATATGCAGAGATTGAACCACCACCGGGTGCGGGTGACTCGCTTGCGGTCTCCTCGGCAAAGCCTGTGCAGGTCATATCCACAAGTCGCTTCTTGCCCTTCTGCTCCTCGGCCTCGAGGATATACTCTACGACCTTCTCCTCGGGCTTGAACTCCTTGAGGTTCGACAGACCCATAGACTCGATGGCGATGCGTACCAGCTCGCGCTCGGGCAGACCCGTCGAGCGGTTCTGCTTGCGCAGGAAGTGACGGCCGGCATCTACCAGCGCGCTCTTGGGCACCAGACCTACGATCTCGGCACCTGTGACGCGCACACCACGCGCATCGGCCGCGCGGCATACCTCGTCAAAGGCGGCGTGCAGGGGTGTTACCGCGAGGTTTGTCATGTTCATCGACACCTGGGCGATGCCATACTCCTCGATAAACCAGCCGATAGCCTTGCAGGCCTTCAGCGTACCGGGCTTCATGATGGTGTTGCCGTTCTCGTCCTTCATGATCTTACCGGTGATGGGGTTGCCCTCACGCATGGGACGACCCTTCTCGCGCACGTCAAACGCAATGGCGTTGGCACGACGTGTCGAGGTGGTGTTGAGGTTGTAGTTTACCGCTACGAGGAAGTCGCGGGCACCTACGGCCGTAGCACCTGTGCGTGCCACACCCTCATCATAGGGGCGAGCACCGAAGTCGGGCTTGCGCTCCTCGTTGGTCATCTTCTCGGGCAGTGCCTCATACTCGCCGGCACGACATACGGCCAGGTTGCGACGCTCGGGCTTGAAGGCGGCAGCCTCGTAGCAGTAGGTGGGCACGTTCAGCTCGTCGGCGATACGCTTTGCCAGGGCACGAGCCAGCTCGGCACACTCCTCGAGGGTGATGCCCGACACGGGAATCAGAGGACATACGTCGCAGGCACCCATGCGGGGGTGTGCACCCTTGTGCTGGCGCATGTCGATAAGCTCCGTTGCGCGCTTGATGGCGGCTACGGCAGCATCGCATACTGCCTCGGGCTCACCTACGAAGGTCACCACCGTGCGGTTTGTTGCCTCACCCGGATCGACGTCGAGGAGTTTTACACCCTTTGCAGCGTCGATAACATCGGTAATCTGCTTGATTGTTTCAAGGTTGCGACCCTCCGAGAAGTTGGGTACGCACTCAATAATTCTCTTCTGCATAGTTTTTGTTGTTTATTGTATTGATCTTTGTTTGTCGTTTAAATTTCGTAGTCCACATCTACACGCTCCAGACGGCGGCTCTTGCAGTAGTTGCCCACCTCGACATGCAGCGGGTGGATCTTGTACGCCTCCATGACTTCGAACGAGGGGAAGTCGGCTGTGAGTACTGCATCGTATGACGAGTCGGTCTGCTTAATGTTTACACCCACCTCGGCACGCAGCAGGCCGTCAATCTTACCTACCAGAGCCTCCAGACGGCTCTTCATCTCCAGTGCAATTTGCTGTGGTGTCTCGTCAAGGTCGCGACGGAACTTCCACATTACGATGTGTCGTATCATAGTTTTAAAGTTAGGTTTTAGGTTCAATCTCACAAATGTACGAATTTCTGCTCAAATCATTGCATAAAAAGGGGGCTTTTTTACGCCGTGTAGCCAAAAAAAGTGGATGTCTTCACTTGCGGCCGGACATCCACCACGATTTTTTGGTGTTGCGTTACTCTACCTTTAGGTAGACCTCGCGTACTATTTTATCATCTTTGGCTATGTCCCACACCATAAATTGTTGGTCTGCTCCTGCATGTTGTATGGTTTGATTAAGTGGTATTTCACTATCCATATTCATGATACAAAGTTGTGAAAAAATTGAATAATCAATGCTATGATGCAAGTGAAATTTATGGGATTATGCAACAAAATTTTGTAGGGGTGATAGATTTTACCATGGTGATTTGTCTTTTATGGAAAAAAGTTATAACTTTGAGGAGTGTAACCAAAAAAGTAAAACTATGGAGATTTGGCATATTTGGATTATTGCAGCCCTGCTGTTGGTCATCGTTGAGATCTTTACCTCGGGCTTTGCCGTTCTGTGTCTTTCGATAGGTTGCGTGGGCGGTGCCGTAGCCGCTGCGGTGGATGCCTCTACCGAGATGCAGCTCTTGGCCTTTGCCCTGACCTCGTTTGTGGCGTTGGTGGCGGTGCGCCCGATACTGAAGCGTACCTTTATGAAGGGGGAGAAGGTGAAGACCAATGCCGATGCGATGGTGGGTCGCCGAGGTGTGGTCTGCGAGGCTGTCGAGTCGGTCAAGGGTGGCCGTGTCATAATCGACGGCGTGGACTGGAAGGCAGAGTCGGCAGATGGTCAGCCCATCGAGCGCGACGCAAAGGTCGAGGTGGTGGCTATCGAGAGTGTGGTATTAATCGTTAAAAAACTATAACTATGGAGATTACGCCTTTATTGATTTTTGGAATTATCGCCCTTATAGCGGTGATATATGTGCTGCGTGGCTTTAAGATTATCCCGCAGTCCGAGACGCGCGTTGTGGAGCGTCTGGGTCGCTTTGACCGTGTGTTGCCCTCGGGCATCAACTTCCTGTTGCCCATTATCGACCGCGAACGTGAGGTCTACAAGCGCGACGAGGTGTCGTATGCCGATGGCTCGAAGATTGCCGTCATGCGCAACACATCGCGTATCGACCTGCGTGAGCAGGTCTACGACTTTGCTAAGCAGAGTGTGATCACGAAGGATAACGTAACTACGACAATCAATGCGTTGCTCTACTTCCAGATCGTTGACCCCGTTAAGTCGGTCTACGAGATCGACAACCTGCCCAATGCCATCGAGAAGCTCACGCAGACGACGCTGCGTAACGTCATCGGTGAGTTGGAGCTCGACGAGACCCTTACCTCGCGCGATACCATCAACTCGAAGTTGCGTGCCGTCTTGGACGATGCCACCAACAAGTGGGGCGTGAAGGTAAACCGTGTCGAGCTTCAGGATATCACCCCTCCCGAGTCGGTACGTCGTGCCATGGAGCAGCAGATGCAGGCCGAGCGTGAGCGTCGTGCCAAGGTGCTCGAGGCCAAGGGTCAGAAGGAGGCTATAATACTTCAGTCCGAGGGTGAGAAGGCCTCGCAGATCAACCAGGCCGAGGCCGAGAAGCAGACACAGATACTCAAGGCACAGGGTGAGGCCGATGCCAAGATTTTGGAGGCTACGGCCGAGGCGGAGGCTATCCGCAAGGTGGCCGAGGCCATTGCCGAGTCAAAGACCGACCCCGCAACCTACATGCTGCTGATGAAGTATGTCGAGACGCTCAAGGAGATAGGCGCGGGCAACCAGTCGAAGACCGTCTTCCTCCCCTTCGAGGCGAGCAACCTTGTAGGTGCGTTGGGCTCGCTGACCGAGCTGCTGCCACCCACAGGCAAGAAGTAGGAGTGGTGCACACCTGAAAAAAGGTAATGATGCAAAAAAGAGATGGCGACCTTTCGCGGGTCGCCATCTCTTTTTGTGTCGATTAGTTGTCTTACTCCTCGGGGTTGAGCTCCAGCAGCTCCACCTTGAACTCCAAGGCCTCGCAGGGGCCGATATCCTCACCTGCGCCGCTCTCGCCATAGGCGAGGTTCTCGGGGATCCACAGGGTGATCTGTCCACCCTCCTTAACGAGCTTCATACCCTCGGTCCAGCCCTTGATAACGCGGTTCAGAGGGAATGAGATAGCCTCGCCACGCTCGTAGCTCGAGTCGAAGACCTTACCATCGCGGGTCTTACCTTCGTAGTTTACCTTTACCACATCCTCATCCTTGGTGGCCTGTTCGCCTGTACCCTCGCGGTCGATGCGGTAGAGGATGCCCGACTCGGTCTTCTGCACGCCCTCCTGCTTCTCGATCTCGGCGAGCCACTCTGCACCGGCAGCCTTATTCTCCGAAATCTTGGCCATGCGCTCCTCAATTCTGCGCTGACGCTCGGCCTCCATATACTTCATATATACCTGGTTCATCTGCTCCATGGTCATTGCCAGCTCGGTGTCGATGGCCTCCTGTGAGCTAACCTTCGTTGCATCGTTAAGACCTGCCCACATCCAGTCGCGGTCAACCTCGGGCTCGTTCATCTTGATGGCAGCACCCATATCCTGACCTACGAGGCGAGAGATATCCTCGCGTGTGAACTCCTCGTCGAAGAGCTCGGGCAGTGCGGGCAGCGTGTCGGGCTGGTCGGTCTCGACGCTGTCGTTGACCATCTTGGCGCGCATGAAGGCGTTAGCCTTGGTGTACATAAACTGCATCAGACGCTGGCTGTCGGCGCGGAAATCCTCGTTCTCGACGTCGCCATCCTTGAGGAATGACTCGATGCCATCCTTGATAAGCTCGTTGTCCAAGCCGAGCTCACCCATGTTAAAGTTGATTGACAGACCATACTTGGCACCTACGGCGTAGGCCATAGAGTCAATGTCGCCCGAGGGACGACCATTTCTGCCACCACATGCCGTAGAGGTCATCATAAGTGATGCTACGGCCAAAAGCATAAAAAACTTCTTCATTGTTGTTGATTAATGATTTATAAATGTTAAAAATGATTATTGTTCGCTCTCTGCGGTCTGCACAGCCTCACCCTCGGTCGGGGATAGATCCTCGCTCGTGGCAATATCCGTGCCATCTGTGCTCTCGTCTGCGCTCGCTGCATGGCTCTCGTCTGCGGTGCTCTCGTCGCCCTCATCGCCCTCATCCTCCAGGGCGTAGGCATCCCAGTAGTCCATCTGCTCGTCGGTTGCGGTCGGCTCCTCGGCGATGAGCTCGACCTCCTCCTCGTCGATGATAAGTGTCACCGTGTAGCGATCCTTGCCCGTGTAGTTCTTCATGTCGTCGAGTACCACATCGTTGATGGTGAAGGCCTCGGCAGGTATATCCGGGTGCTGGAACGCCATATAATCCTTGACGATGGTGTTGCGCTGCGACATAAGACCCTCAAGCTGTCGGTCGACCATATCGCCATAGAGGGCCATGGCCTTGGCCGTGGATGACATCGTCGCAGGGTTGAGACCTCGCACCACAAGTTGCGAGTCGGCAAACTCCGACACCTCGCTGCGCGAGAGGCGCATATCCTTGATGCGGGCGAAGTCGAGCATGTCAAGACGCCTATCGGGGCTGCTCTGCGTAGAGTTGTAGTAGGCTATCTTCAGGTCGAGTTGAGCCAGCTGCTCACGCGCACGGGCGTAGTTCACGCGCTGTGTGAGGCGCACTCGCAGCGTGGTATCCTCCTTGAGTGCCTCGGCCATGCTGTCAAGACGTGCGTAGTGCTCCGAGTTAAAGCCCGTCTCCAGCAGGTTGACGTCTATATGTCGGAAGGCATCCTGCTTGTCGGGGGCCATCCATTGGAAGGGCGAGGCAACGACCTTGAGCAAGACATTGCCTATGGCCTTCATGATGATCTTGCGGTAGGAGAACTCGGGAGAGTCTATGCGACCCGCTATGGGCAGGTCGATGTCGATATGCTGCTTGCTGTCGGTGAGGATATAGAGGCCGAGCTTTAGAGGCAGGTTGTACTCCGCGTCGATGCTCTTATCCTTGTTGCCGACCTTGAAGTTGAATGTTCCAAGCTGGTTGACACCGCTTAAGTCACCGTTAGAGACCACATTCTGGCTGCGGAAGGTGAGGTTACCCGAGCTTACGGGGAAGGCGGTGAAGTACTCGACATAGGGCGAGAAGTCCTTGATGTCGACGTTGGTCAGCATGGCCAGAAGGCTCTGGTTGTAGAAGTCGCTGAGCGAGCCTGCCCACTCGATAAGTGCCGAGCCCTGCTTCTGCAGGTTGGCCCTGACGGTGACGGTGTTCTTCTCCTTGAGGTCGAAGCCCTCGCTGCTTATCGAGATATCCTTCAACCTATACTCGAAGGGCTTATGCATGGTCCTGTCGGCAAAGAGCAGGGCACCGCCGTTGAGCTCAAGTGCTGCTATGCGCAGGGTCATATTCGAGAAGGGGGTGTCGTCGGTCGACGTGGTGATCGTCACGCGCTCCTTCACATCGTACATGTCGTCGCCCAGGCTCTCGGTCGTGGTCTCCACGCTCACCTCCGGATCACCGAAGAAGAGGTCGTCAAAGTTGGTGCTGCCATCGGCGTTGAGCAGAAACTCCGTGGCGTAGCCCGTGGCCCTCACCGAGTTGAAGAGGTATCGCTCCTTGTTGAGGTTAAGCTCCGCTATCGAGGCTGTAAGCGAGTTGGCCATCAGCAGGTTGCCTCCATGTGCATTGCGCACGTCGAGACCCTTCACCGCTACGTCGCCCTTGATATCCATCGCCATGATATCGAGGATGTTGCCCTTGAGCGACACATCGGCAGAGGTAGAGCCTGCGAGCGAGCTTATGTTGAGCGTCGACTTCAGGTAGTTGTATATGTCCTCCAGCTGAAAACCCTCCACCGAGCCATCGAAGGTGAAGTCCATGGTGCCTATCGCAATGCCGAGATCTCCCGACAGCGAGGCTGTGTCGTTGATGTTCATGGCTGCGGCAATCTCGGTTGTGCGATCGTCGAGATAGAGGCTCGGCGTTGTGAGCGATACCTCGCTTAAGGCCCATCGCTGGTCGAGCGTCGTGTCGTGGTAGAGCAGAGCACTGTGGCTGATGTCGATGTTGTCGATGGTCACCCTCCACTCCGAGGGCTTATCGTCGCTGTCGTCGTCAGAGGCATAGGTGGTGAGGATGTAGCTTATCAGGGAGTCGAAGTTGAAGCTCTGCTCGCCCTGTATTAGGTTACCCGAGAGGCCCGTGGCGCGTACATCGGTGATGTTGACATGCTTATCGAGAAGATCCCACAGCTTGATGTGAGCATAGAGGTCGTCGATACGCACAAACTCCGTCGTGGCATCCTCCTCCATTATGGTGATGTTTTGTACTGCCACCGTGCCACGGAAGAGCTTTATGCGCAGGTTGTCCATCGCCAGCTCGCGGCCTATAAGCCGGGTGTCGTACTTCTCGGCTACGCGCTCGACAATATCGCCGAGTAAGCCCACAGCCAAGAGCACTATGGCGAATATGAGTATGACTACACCTGCCAACAGACGCCACAACCATCTCAATGCCGAGGGCTTACCTTTCTCGGCACTCTTCGCACTCTTCGCACTCTCCACACTCTTTTTCTGCTTCTCCATAACGACTTAATTTATTGTTACTTGTCACTTGTGTCACTCTTTACTTCTGCCACTTCATGGTGAAGTTGCGCAAGGGGCGTATGATAAAGCCCGGCAGATACTTGCATATCGGTATGAGCAGTCGGTACCACCAGTCGGGTACTACGACACGCCTGCCACGGAACATCGCCCTCAGCGAGCGTCGTGCGCAGCTGCGTGGCGACATCAATATGCCACTCTTCACGCCAAAGCGTTGCAGACTCTTCGAGAGGCCGTAGAGGTCGGTGGCAATGCCCGCAGGGCAGATGGCCGTTGCCGTCACACCGCTCTTGCGCAGCTCCTTGGCAAAGGCTTCGGTAAAGCTCTTGGTCAGAGCCTTCGATGATGAGTACATCGCCAGGCCCGGGAAGGGCATCCATATCGAGTATGACGACATGTTCAGCAGGCGACCCTTGCCACGCTTAACCATATCCTCACCATAGAGGCGACACATCACAACCATGGTCATGTCGTGGAGCATGATGATGCGCTCCAGACGCTCCACAGGTGTGTTGAGCGTGTCGCAGAAGGAGAAGATGCCGGCATTGTTGATCACCACGTCGAACTCGTAACCCTCGCCGGTGGTGAAGTCGTGCAGACGATGTGCAGCATCCCTCTCGGCAAGATCCATCACCTTTGTGCGACACTCCACGCGGTAGGCGTGCGATATTATCTCGGCCTCGCGTGTCACAGCCTCATCAATGTCGACCATGAGGAGGTTGTAGCCAAGCTCGGCAAGACGCTCGGCATATTGACGGCCGATGCCCAGCGCAGCACCTGTCACCAGAGCCCACGCCGAGCCACGATCTACCATTCCCAGATTGTTATTACACAGCCACATATAGCTCGACCGTTACTTAATCTTGTTTATCTCGCGCCACAGCCTCTCGGGGATGTGCTCCTTGCAGTTGTGGCAGCACTGCATGTCTACCGAGTACATGCGTGCCATACAGTAGTCGCGGTGGTCACAGCCACTGCGTGTGGAGATGTCGCCCTCCTTGAGTTTGTTGACAAAGGCGGGGTCGTTGACCAGTGCACGCGCCATCTGTACCAGCTCGAAGCCCTCGTCGAGGACTCGCTCGATGCCCTCGCGCGACACCAAACCGCCGACATATACCAGCGGGCCCTTGAGCTCCTGGCGGAACTTCTTGGCATTCTCCAAGAAGTAGCACTCCTCGAAGTCGTACTGCTTGATGAGCCACTGCCCGAAGAGCGATACCACGATCTTCTGCAACCACTCATTCCAACCCATGTAGTAGCCCATGGTCTTTGTCGGTATGCGACCGCGCATGACGGCCATAGGTGCCTTCGACACAAAGCCCGAAGAGAGCACTATGCCATCCACGCCGAAGCTCTCTATTTGCTTGGCTATCTCGATAGATTCGGGTATCTGTATGCCGCGCTTAAAGCCATCCTCCATGTTGTGTTTTACCAGCACGCCCATGCCTCGACGTCGTGCCGCCTCCATCACCTCCTCGAGACACATGTTCATAAAGCGCATGCGGTTTTCGAGCGAGCCACCATACTCGTCGCGACGGTGGTTGGTGTAGGGCGAGAGGAACTGCGAGATGAGGTATCCGTGTCCTGCGTGCACCTCTACAGAGTCGAAGCCGGCGTTGTAGGCCGTCTCCACAGCCTTGCCAAAGTCCTTGGCGAACTCCACAATCTCCGACTTGCGCATGCGACGGTGGAAGGTGGGAGAGTAGAGGTTGAAGCCGTTAGATGCCGATACGGGGAAGCTGCCCGCAGTCGACCAGTGGGTCATGTTGCCGCAGTGTCCGAGCTGAATACCCACGGCAGCACCCTCGTTGTGTACCGCATCGGTGAGCTCACGCAGCGAGGGTACTATCTCGTCGCGCAGCCAGAGCTGCTTGTTGAACGATATTCCGCTGCGGTTTATTGAGGCGTAGGCCACGGTGGTCATACCCACACCGCCTCGTGCCACGCTGACGTGGTAGTCCTTGAGTGCTTGAGTGGGCGCAAAGTCCTTACCCATGGACTCGAAGGCTGCCGAGCGTATCACACGGTTGCGCAGGGTCACGCTACCGAGCTTGTAGGGGGTGAATAGTTTTGACTCCTCGAGTCGTTTGTTGCTCTTCATATAGGTATTTTTTTGTGTTTGCTAATAGATGAATGGCAGTATGCGCTTACGCTTCAGCGAGGTGAACTCCTCGCCAAACTCTCTCTCGTAACGCTTGTAGAGTGATGCCGAGCGTGGGCCGAGGTTGGCAAAGGTCCATAGTGCGAAGACTACGCCTGCCCATGACCATGAGGCGATGGCAAAGCCCACCCACTCCATGAACTCGCCGAAGTAGTTGGCCGACGATACATACTTGAACATGCCGCCACGCGGTATGTAGTGCTTGGTGTCGCCCTCCTTGCGCAGGTGGCGGATGATGTAGTCGGAGTGGAGGTTGGTCACAAAGCCGAATAGGAATACCGCGATGCCGATGTAGATGTACGGCTTCGCCATCCAGCCATCGTAGTAGCCCTGCTCGGGGCCGAGGTAGAATATCCAGCCACCCTGCATCACGGCGTTGAGCGTGTTGAATATCATGCCCATAAGCATGATGCCTATGGGCATCTTCGAGCGGCCGCGAATAAGCATCGGGAAGATGAATGAACGCTGGAAGTAGTGCATCTCAAAGATGAGGAAGAGCACCAGGGGTGCCACCTCGAATCGTACGGGTGAGAGCCACCATAGTGCAGCCATGGCGAAGAATACGGGGCACTCCATCACAACCCAAGCAACCTTGTTGGGTATGGGCATGCCGAACTTCGGATTAAACAGATAGCCATAGCCCGCATCCACAAAGTAGAGGGCTACGAATACCACAACGGCGACAGCAGCCATAATCCAGAGGAAGGTGTTGTAGGTCTCCAACGAGATGATCTCCGAGAACATAGTATTTGGTTTAGTTGTTCGTGTAGTTGTCTTACTTGCTTACTTGCGTGCGCTGCGTGTGGTCGCGCATGCATACAATCATGCAAAGTTACTAAATTTTTGTGATATGGAGCCATTAAAATGAGAATATTTTGTGTATCGGGAAGAAATAGGGCGGAATAGGACAGGATAGGATGAGATAGGACTAAATAGGAATAGATAGGACGGAATAGGAAGAAATAGGATAAATAGGAAGAAATAGGAAGAGATAGGAAAAATGGGATAGTACATTGCTACCGGGTAAATGTCGGCCGCGCTTAATCCTATTAAGTCCTATCCAGTCCTATCAAATCCTATCGACTGCGCCTCGCCCCGCCCTCGCCCCGCCCACCTGCAACAAAAAAAAGGTTGCCTAACATTCGCTGTTAGGCAACCTTTTGCTATGTGGTATGTAGATACTCTTACTTAACCTCCTCGAACTCAACGTCCTCGGGCTGCTGCTTGGGCTCCTCGGCCTGTGCACCCTGTGCACCCTGCGCACCTGCGCCCTGCGCCTGCTGCTGTGCGTAGATATCCTGCGATGCAGCCTGCCATGCGGCATTCAAAGCCTCGATAGATGAGTCGATAGCGGCCAGATCCTGTGCCTTGTGAGCCTCCTTGAGCTTGCCCAGAGCCTCCTCGATAGCCGCCTTCTTGTCTGCGGGCAGCTTGTCGCCGTACTCCTTGAGCTGCTTCTCGGTGGCGAAGATGTTAGAGTCGGCAGCGTTGATCTTCTCTACACGCTCTCTCTCGGCCTTATCCTTCTCCTCGTTGGCCTTGGCCTCGTCACGCATGCGCTGGATCTCCTGCTCGGTAAGGCCGCTCGATGCCTCGATGCGGATCTTCTGCTCCTTGCCTGTGCCCTTATCCTTTGCCGATACGTTCAGGATACCGTTGGCGTCGATGTCGAAGGTAACCTCAATCTGGGGTACACCACGGGGTGCTGCAGGGATGCCGTCGAGGTTGAACTGGCCGATAGACTTATTGTCGCGGGCCATAGGACGCTCACCCTGGCATACGTTGATAGTTACCGTGGGCTGGTTGTCGGCAGCCGTAGAGAATACCTCGCTCTTGCGGGTGGGGATGGTGGTGTTGGCCTCGATGAGCTTGGTGAACACACCGCCCAGAGTCTCGATACCGAGCGAGAGGGGTGTAACGTCGAGCAGGAGTACATCCTTAACCTCGCCGGTGAGTACACCGCCCTGGATGGCAGCACCTACGGCAACAACCTCATCGGGGTTCACCGAGCGGTTGGGGGTCTTGCCGAAGAACTCCTCGACGATCTTCTGGATGGCGGGGATACGGGTTGAACCACCTACGAGGATAACCTCGTCGATCTGGCTTGCCTGCAGACCTGCGTCGCGCAGGGCGATGCGGCAGGGCTCGATGGTCTTCTGCACGAGGTGGTCGCACAACTGCTCAAACTTGGCGCGTGTGAGCGACATCACAAGGTGCTGGGGAATACCGTTTACAGGCATGATGTAGGGCAGGTTGATATCGGTTGTGGTAGCCGACGAAAGCTCGATCTTTGCCTTCTCGGCAGCCTCCTTAAGACGCTGCAGTGCCATGGGGTCCTGACGCAGGTCGATGCCGTGCTCGGCCTTGAACGCCTCGGCCATGTAGTCGATAAGAACGTGGTCGAAGTCATCGCCACCAAGGTGGGTATCGCCATTGGTCGACTTAACCTCGAATACGCCGTCGCCAAGCTCCAGGATAGAGATATCGAAGGTACCACCACCAAGGTCGTAAACGGCAATCTTCATGTCGTCCTGCTTCTTGTCCAGACCGTAGGCCAGAGCTGCTGCTGTGGGCTCGTTGATGATACGGCGCACCTTAAGACCTGCAATCTCGCCGGCCTCCTTGGTTGCCTGACGCTGCGAGTCAGAGAAGTATGCGGGCACGGTGATCACAGCCTCGGTAACCTCCTGACCGAGGTAGTCCTCGGCAGTCTTCTTCATCTTCTGCAGGGTGATGGCCGAGATCTCCTGGGGAGTGTACTGGCGACCGTCGATCTCCACGCGGGGAGTGTTGTTGTCACCCTTAACAATTGTGTAGGGTGCGCGGGCGATATCTGCCGTAACCTTGTCGTAACGCTCACCCATGAAACGCTTGATCGAGAAGACCGTGCGCTTGGGGTTGGTGATGGCCTGACGCTTTGCGGGGTCACCCACCTTGCGCTCGCCGCCCTCGGTGAATGCTACCACCGAAGGTGTTGTGCGGTGGCCCTCGGCGTTAGGAATTACCACGGGCTCGTTACCCTCCATTACGGCCACACACGAGTTGGTCGTACCCAAATCAATACCAATAATCTTGCTCATAGTCTAAATTTTTTATTTGTTAATTACATTTTACACTTTCGGGGGTCGAGGCCACTGCTCGGGCTCGACGACGAAGAGTATGGCAAACGGCATACCAAATAAAAAAATGCGCCAAAATTGACGCACTTATTCATATAAATATGACAAAACTGACATTTGAGCTTGTCGCCAACTGACAAAATGTCATGATGGAGAGCTCCCTGCGGTGACGGCTGTACGAGGTGATAGGTCGGCTTGGGGAGCTTTATGGACGGTTGTCAATACTCGCGTTGCCCAAAGATGGCAGTTCCGATACGGACCATCGTTGAACCATACTCCAAGGCGATAGGGTAGTCGTCCGACATGCCTATCGACAGGGTGTCGAACATCTCCCCGAACATGGGCTTTAACTCGTGGTATATATCCCTGATATGTTGGAAGTCACGACGAATGGTAGCCTCGTCGTCGGTATTGGTGGCGATGGTCATAAGGCCCCTTACGCGAATATGCTCCATGGTCTGGAGTGTGCCCGTTGAGAGGTAGCTGTCGAGTTCCTCTTTTGACCAACCCGACTTGCTCGCTTCGTCAGCAACGTGAACCTCGAGAAGGATCTCTATGGTGCGGTTATGCTTTGCTGCCTGACGCTCAATCTCGGCAATCAGACGGTCGGAGTCCACCGAGGAGATCATCGTCACGAAGGGTGCAATCGTCTTCACCTTGTTGGTTTGCAGGTGTCCAATCATGTGCCACTCGATGTCGCTGGGCAGCACAGCCTGCTTTGCGGCCATCTCCTGGGGACGGCTCTCGCCGAAGATGCGCTGTCCGGCATCGTAGGCCTCCTGCAGTCGCTCGGCGGGGTGAAACTTCGATACGGCAACCAGCTTAACCCCCTCGGGCAGTGTCGAAAGTATGTTCGTAAGACGCTCCTTGATACTCATTGTTTGGTGATTTTTGTAGTGCAAAATTATAAAATATCGTGCAACCATACAACTTATTCGAAATAAATTTGTATCTTTGAAAGATTTTATTTGAACAACGTAAAATTTAGTAATAAACCTTAAAACCGAGTATGAACAAATTAATGAAGACACTCGCCCTTGTGGGCGCACTCATCGGCTCGATCTACACGGCCGATGCCTGTACCAACTTTATCGTCACCCGCGGTGCCTCTACCGATGGTTCTAACATGGTGACCTACGCCGCAGACTCTCACCAGCTCTATGGCTCACTCTACCAGTACATCCCCGGCAAGTTCACAGCCCTGATGGATGTAACGGAGTGGGATACAGGTCGCTACCTTGGTAAGATCAGCCAGGTGCCTGTCACCTATCGCACGCTGGGTAACTCTAACGAGCACTCGCTCTTTATCACCGAGACCACCTTTGGCGGTCGTCCTGAGTTGGAGGATCCCAACGGCGGTATCGACTACGGCTCGCTGATCTACATCACCTTGCAGCGTGCCAAGACCGCTCGCGAGGCTATCGCCACCATCGTCGAGTTGGCCAACACCTATGGCTACTGCTCGTCGGGCGAGTCATTCTCGCTTATCGACACCGAGGAGGCTTGGATCATGGAACTTATCGGCAAGGGTCCCGAGGATAAGGGTATTGTATGGGTTGCTCGCCGCATCCCCGACGGCTATGTGTCGGCACACGCCAACCAGGCCCGTATCACCACCTTCCCCTGGGATGACCCCGAGAACTGTATGTATGCTCCCGACGTTGCCGATGTAGCTCGCAAGTTCGGCTGGTTTGACGGCAAGAACGAGGAGTTCAGCTTCGCCGAGGCCTATGCCCCCGCCGACTTTGGTGCTCTGCGTGGCTGCGAGGCTCGCGTATGGGCCTTCTTCCGCACGGTTGCCGATGGCATGGATCAGTATGAGGACTACGCCATGGGCCACAACCCCAAGAACCGTATGCCTCTCTGGGTGAAGCCCACAGAGAAGGTATCTCCCAAGCTCCTGATGGACTGCATGCGTGACCACTACGAGGGCACCAAGATGGATATGACGACCGACATAGGTGCCGGTGGTGAGGGCTGCCCCTACCGTTGGCGTCCCATGTACTTCGAGGTTGATGGCCAGGAGTACTGCAACGAGCGTGCTACGGCTACCCAGCAGACAGGCTTCTGGCTCGTGGGCCAGGCTCGTCCCGGCAAGATGGGTATCCTCTGGTTTGGTACCGATGATGCTGCAACATCGCCCCTGACCCCCGTATATGTTAACTCGCTGGAGGTTCCCGAGTGCCTGAAGGAGGGTAATGGCTCGATGCTTAAGTACTCTGATAGCTCGATGTTCTGGATCACCAACCGCGTGGCGCAGTTCGCATATCTGCGCTACAATGTCGTGGGCAAGCATGTTCGCGAGTTCGTCGATAGGTGGGAGAACACGATGCTTGAGGCCGTGCCCGCTATGGATGCCAAGATTGGCGGCGCAAAGAGTGCCAAGAAGGCTGCCAAGGTAGCTACGGAGCTCACCGTGGAGAATGCACAGAGGCTCTTCAACATCTGGGTAGACCTCGATAAGTATATGATGGTCAAGTACATCGACGGTAATGTCAAGGGTGAGGATGCCAATGGCTTTATCGACAATGGCAATGGCAAGGATATCCCCGGTAAGATCGAGCAGCCCGGCTATTCGGAGGCTTGGAAGCGCGCGGTAGCTGCCGACAAGGGTGATGTTTTGAAGGTTGTAAAGTGGTAAACAAACGATCATAACGCATTATGGAAAAGTATGATATCATAGTTATCGGCTCGGGCCCCGGTGGTTACGTTGCCGCTATTCGTGCTGCACAGTGTGGCAAGCGTGTGGCTATCGTTGAGAAGGCCGATGCGGGTGGTGTCTGCCTGAACTGGGGTTGCATCCCCACGAAGGCCTTGGTGCGCTCGGCACAGGTATATGCCGACTGCAAGGCTGCCGCAACCTTTGGTGTGAGCATCGAGGGTGAGGTAAAACCCGACTGGACAAAGATGGTGGAGCGCGAGCGTATGGTCGCAACCACGATGAACAAGGGTGTTCAGTTCCTGCTGAAGAAGAACAATATCGACCTTCTGGCCGGTTTCGGTAGACTTAAGGCTGCCCATGTCGTGGATGTTGACGGCGTGGAGTACGAGGCCGAGAGCGTGATCCTCGCTACGGGTGCTCGTCCTCGCGTGATGCCCTTTATGCCTATCGATGGCAAGCATATCATCTCGTCGAAGGAGGCTCTGGTACTCCCCGAGCTGCCCCAGACCATGGTCGTTGTGGGCTCGGGTGCTATCGGCTCGGAGTTCGCCTACATCTACGCCACTATGGGAGTTAAGGTGACCATCGTGGAGTATATGCCCCAGATTATGCCTTTGGAGGATGAGGATACGGCCAAGGCTATGGAGCGTGCCTTCCGCAAGCTGCGCGCCACGGTGATGACCTCGACGACGGTTAAGTCGGTTGCTGTTCGTGAGGATGGCAAGTGTGATGTCGTTATCGAGGGCAAGAAGGGTGAGCAGACCCTCGAGGCAGATGTTGTGCTCTCGGCCGTGGGTATCAAGTCCAATATCGAGAATATCGGCCTTGAGGAGCTCGGCATCGAGGTTGAGCGCGACAAGATTAAGGTTGACGAGCACTACAAAACCAACGTCGACGGCGTCTATGCCATCGGTGATATCATCGCTACGCCCGCCCTGGCACACGTCGCTTCGGCCGAGGCTATCCACTGCGTAGAGCATATCTGTGGCCTTGAGCCCGAGGCTGTTGACTATACGACCATACCTTCGTGCATCTTCACCTCTCCCGAGGTGGCATCGGTGGGTATGACCGAGGCACAGGTTAAGGCGCAGGGTATCGAGTATAAGGTTGGTAAGTTCCCCTACACCGCATCGGGCAAGGCTACGGCGGCCGGTGAGCGCGACGGCTTCGTCAAGCTCATCTTCGATGCCGAGGAGCGACTGCTGGGTGCTCACTTCGTAGGCCATAACGTGACGGAGATGATTGGCGAGCCTACGCTGGCCAAGGTGCTGGGTGTCAACGCCCACCGTATCGCCCGCACTATCCACGCACACCCCTCGATGCATGAGGCCGTGATGGAGGCTGCCGAGGATGCACTGGGTTGCGCCATCCATGTATAGTGACGATAGAAGATAGAGAGGGCGAGATAGGACTGGATGGGCGAAATAGGATGGGATAGGACTAAATAGGAAGAGATAGGAAGAGATAGGGATAGCATGTTGCTTGCGAATAAATGTCGGCCGCGCTCATGCCCATTAAGTCCTATTAAGTCCTATCCAGTCCTATCGACTGCGCCTATCGACTGCGCCTATCGACTGCGCCCTGTTAATAAAACTCTTTATCGCTCTTTATCGCTGTTGTTTATGCGCTACTTCATTGAACTGCAATACGACGGTGCCGCCTACTGTGGCTGGCAGCGACAGCCCGATGCCGTGACCGTGCAGGGTGTCATCGAGCAGAAGCTCTCGATGCTGCGACGCACGCCCACCGAGATTGTGGGTGCAGGTCGTACCGACACGGGTGTCAACGCCTCGTTCTATGTGGCGCATTTCGACACGGAGTCGCCACTCGAGAGTCCCGACCAGCTGTGCTATAAGCTCAATAAGGTGCTCCCTGCCGATATCGCCATTCGGCGTATCTACGAGGTGGAGCCTATGCTGCATGCCCGCTTCGATGCCCGAGAGAGGGAGTATACCTACTTCCTGACATCGCACAAGTCGCCCTTCCGTCGCTACTCGGCTTGGCACTATGCTGTCGAGTTGGATGTGGAGCGCATGAACGAGGCTGCGGCACGACTCCTCGAATACGATGATTTCACGTCGTTTGCGAAGCTCAATTCGAACAACAAGACCAATATATGCCACATCAGCCATGCACGCTGGAGTGTCGAGGAGGATGGCACGCTGCGTTTTACCATCCGTGCCGATAGGTTTCTACGCAATATGGTGCGCGCCATCGTAGGTACGTTGGTAGATGTGGGACGTGGCCGCTACACGGTCGAGCAGTTCGAAGATATAGTCCGCTCGCGCGACCTATCACGCTCCAGTGCGGGGGCCGAGGCTTGCGGGTTGTTCCTGTCGAATGTGAGCTATAAGTAGCGTAGAGTGTATAATTTTGGGGTGAGAAGTGAATACTTCTCACTTTTTTTTGTAACTTTACCGCGTTAACTCTAAATTTAGGAACAGATATGAAATGTGCGATTATAGGACACGGCAAGATGGGCCGTGAGATTGAGCGTATATTGTTGGAGCGTGGACATAGCGTAGAGTTGGTCATCGACGAGGCCAACAGCCACGAGCTTACGGCCGAGAACCTGCAAGGTGTTGACGTGGCCTTCGAGTTTACTACACCCGACACGGCGTTGCACAATGTGCGCACGGTGCTTGAGGCCGGTGGCAGGGTAGTGTGTGGTACTACGGGCTGGCTCGCAGCACTCAAAGATATGGAGGCGTTGGCCGTGGAGCGTGGCGGAGCCCTCTTCTACGCCTCGAACTTCTCGATCGGTGTCAATATGATGTTTCGCATGAACCGTCGTCTGGCCGAGTTGATGAACCCCTACAAGGAGTATGAGGTGCGCATCGAGGAGACCCACCACATGTGGAAGAAGGATGCTCCCAGTGGCACGGCGATAACCTTGGCCGAGGGCATCATCGAGAATCTCGACAGAAAGAGCTCGTGGACAAACAGTGCCGCCGAGAGTGACTCGCAGATCGAGATAGAGTCGTTCCGCGAGGGTATGGTACCCGGTATTCACACCGTAACCTATACATCGGCCGATGACTATCTGGAGCTTAAGCACTCGATCACTAACCGTCGTGCGCTGGCCATGGGCGCGGTTGTTGCAGCAGAGTACCTCGCCGACAAGCAAGGTGTACACACCATGGATAATCTTTTATAAGTCAACTGCGAGATGAAAAATATATTTTCGGCCATCGGCCGTTTTCTTACAAGCCCACTGCTTATGTGCCTTATCGTGTCGGTCATCGTCACGCTCTTTGCCATCTGGTATGGTGCTGCGTGGTCGCTTGTAATAGCCCTGCCGCTGATCTATGACTACTACATCGGCCATCGCCTTGCCTGTCTGCATAGCCGCCTTATGGAGCGTTATGCGTGGTGGCGCGTGGTCTATGGCATCTGGTGTGCTGTGGTCTTTGCGGTTGTTGTGGGCACCATCGTTCACATGCTGTTGTTTAGGTGGGAGACACCCTGGATGCTTACGGCTGCCGTGGTGCTGTTGTGGGCTCTGTGGAGCGAGCTTAAGCGCAGCTCGAAGCTCTACGAGTATATCTATGGCTGGGTCCATGCCATTGTCTTTGCTACGGTGGTGGCCACCATCATCCAGATATACTGGTTTCAGATGTTTGTCATCCCCACGGGCTCTATGGAGAGCACGTTGCTCGCAGGTGACTACATCCTGGTTAACAAGAGCTCGTATGGCCCTCGAGTGCCGATGACACCGCTGTCGTTCCCCTTTGTGCACAATACCATGCCGATGAATCCCGCAAAGCAGTCATTCTCCACGGCTTGGCAGCGCGACTACCGTCGTCTGAAGGGGTGCTCGGAGCCCCAGCGTGGCGATGTTGTGGTCTTTAACTTCCCCGAGGGCGATACCGTGGTTATGGAGATGCAGGCCATGAGCTACTATCAGTTGCTGCGCGATCGCCATTTCGGTGCTACGGAGCAGGAGCGTAGACTTAACATCGCGAAGGAGTACACCCTGCAGGTGCGACCGCTGGATAAGATGGAGAACTACATCAAGCGTTGTGTGGCCGTAGCCGGCGACGAGCTGGAGGTTAGAGATGGCATTGTCTACACCAATGGCCAGCGTGAGGGCGAGATACCCAACAAGCAGTACTACTATACCGTCGCCAACCTGCGCACGGGCGTTGAGAGCGTGCCTACGCTTATTCGTGACTCGGAGCTGGAGCGATATGCCGATACCACGCGCTACGTCTTGAGCAAGCAGGCGGGCATCATGGGCGAGAGCCTCATTCCCCATCTGCGCACGGGCGACACCTCGCGCTGGTCGCTCGACAACTTCGGCCCTGTGTGGGTGCCCAAGGCGGGTGAAAGCATCGAGCTTAACGACTACACTATGGCCCTCTATGGCCGTTGTATAGCCCTCTATGAGGGTAACGATGTGCAGCTCAGCGACGGCGAGGTGTACATCAATGGCGAGCAGGCCGAGTCGTACACCTTCCGCCAGGACTACTACTTTATGATGGGCGACAACCGCCACGGCTCGCTCGACTCGCGCTTCTGGGGCTTTGTGCCGGCAGATCATATCGTAGGTAAGGCATCCTACATTTGGTTCTCGGTGGATCAGCTTACGGGCGACATCCGCTGGGATAGAATCTTCACCTCCATTAAGTAGCACGCGCTGTGACAGATAGTTTTAAGACCATTACCGCGCCTCGCGAGATTAGCTACCGCCAGTTGAGCAGTAAGTTCTTGGCCTATGCCTATCCCGTGGAGAGCGAGGCCGAGATTAAGGAGCATCTCGATGCGTTGCGTAAGAGGTGGTACGATGCCACGCACCACTGCTATGCCTGGAGGCTCGGCCCTCATGGTGAGCAGTTTCGTGCCAACGACGATGGCGAGCCCTCGTCAACGGCCGGCAAGCCCATCTTAGGTCAGCTGCTCTCGCAGGAGATAACCAACTGTCTGGTTGTCGTGGTGCGCTACTTCGGAGGTACGAAGCTCGGTGTGCCGGGCCTTATCGCCGCATACAAGGAGTCTACGGCGTTGGTCTTGGCCGAGTGCGAGATTGTGGAGCGCACGGTGGATTGTGTGCTCGATGTCGAGTTCTCGTATATAGCGATGAACGACATCATGCGCATCGTAAAGGATATGCAACCCAAGGTCATAAGTCAGCAGTTCGACAATCTGTGTCGCATGACCCTCTCGATACGCGAGTCGGAGTCGGCACAGCTTATAGGTCGTCTGGAGAAGGTCGAGGGTGCAACAATCGAAGTAAAGGAGTAAGGAGTTGGACAACAGTATAAAGATAAAGGGTGCCCGTGTGCATAATCTGAAGGGTGTCGATGTGGAGATCCCGCACTCGCAGCTGGTTGTTGTGACCGGTCTGTCGGGCTCGGGCAAGTCTACGTTGGCCTTCGATACTATCTTTGCCGAGGGTCAACGACGCTATGTCGAGAGCCTCTCGGCCTATGCACGTCAGTTCTTGGGTCGAGTCTCGAAGCCCGATGTCGACCTTATCGAGGGCATAGCACCGGCCATTGCCATCGAGCAGAGGGTCATATCGCGCAATCCTCGCTCTACGGTGGGCACAACGACCGAGATATACGACTACCTTAAGTTACTCTTCTCGCGCATAGGCCGTACCTACTCGCCCTCTACGGGTCGTGAGATACGGTGCTACGAGGTTGACGACGTCGTCGGCCATATACTGCGTATGGAGGAGGGTACGCGCGTCATAGTTGCTGCGCCACTGCTGTTGAAGCAGTCGGAGAGCATCGTCGAGCGCATGCTAACACTTATCGAGGATGGTGTCAACCGTGTACGCTACCGCGATGAGGTGATGCTCGTCGAGGAGTTTATGCAGCAGCTCAGCGACGATATAGCCATTGATGATGTCATGGTTGTTGTCGACCGCATCAAGGTCGGACATGAGCAGGATACCATCTCGCGCCTCTCGGACTCTGTGGCGCGCGCCATGGGCTATGGTGCCGGCACGCTGAATATCATCACCGATCGAGTTGAGAGCTTCTCGTCGCACTTCGAGGAGGAGGGTGTGCAGTTTGAGCGACCCACCGAACACCTCTTCTCGTTCAATAACCCCATTGGTGCCTGCCCCCTGTGTGAGGGTTATGGACGTGTTACGGGTATCGACGAGAACCTCGTTGTGCCGGATAAGTCCAAGAGCGTATATAGCGGTGCTGTGGCCTGCTGGAATGGTGCTACTATGAGCCGTTGGCGCAACGAGCTAATCTTGGCGTCGTCGCGTTGCGGCTTCCCGATACATACCCCCTACCACGCTTTGAGTGACCGAGAGCGTGAGATGCTGTGGCGCGGTACGGAGTACTTCCAAGGCATTGACGACTTCTTTGCCTATGTCGATACACAACGCCATAAGGTGCAGTATCGAGTGCTCAAGGCCCGTTATACGGGTAAGACGCTTTGCCCAGAGTGCCATGGACAGCGACTGCGCAAGGAGGCACTCTATGTCAAGGTTGGAGGCAAAAGTATCGCCGAGCTGGTGCAGATGACCATAGGTGAACTTGTGGCGTTCTTCGATAGTCTACAACTCGATGAGTTTGATGCCAAGACCGCCGAGCGTGTGCTTAAGGAGATACGCACACGCCTCGGATACCTTATGGAGGTGGGCCTTCACTACCTTACGCTCGACCGCCTTTCGGCTACGCTGTCGGGTGGTGAGTCGCAGCGTATCAACCTCTCTACGTCGCTGGGCAGCAACCTCGTAGGCTCGATGTATATCCTCGATGAGCCGAGCATAGGCCTTCATCCGCGCGATACGCACCGCCTTATCGGTGTGCTTAAGCAGCTGCGCGACATGGACAATACGGTTATCGTCGTGGAGCATGAGGAGGAGGTTATGCGTGCTGCCGACTGGATTGTGGATATGGGCCCCGAGGCGGGTGTTGGCGGTGGTGAGGTGGTATATAGCGGCCCTGTCTCGGCTATAGCCGAGGCGCAAGGCTCACTCACGGCCGACTACCTCGCAGGTCGCAGGCAGATAGCCATACCCGAGCGTCGACGTGCAGCCGCAGGAGATATCAAGCTACATGGCGTAAGACACAACAACCTCAAAAATATAGATGTCAAGGTGCCACTGGGTGTGCTCACCTGCATCACCGGAGTCTCGGGCTCGGGTAAGTCCTCGCTGGCCGATGATGTGCTCTATCCGGCACTTAAGCGCAAGCTCTCGGAGACGACACTAACACCCGGCGACCATGACTCTATGGATGGTGACATCAGCCTGTTGCAGGGTGTCGAGATGGTGTCGCAGTCGCCCATAGGTAAGTCCACCAGATCCAACCCCGTAACATATATCAAGGCCTACGACGAGATACGAAAGCTCTTTGCCGACCAGCCCTATGCCGTGCACACGGGTATCGGTGCTGCCGCCTTCTCGTTCAATATGCCGGGTGGCCGTTGCGAGGAGTGCGAGGGCGAGGGTGTCATCAAGGTGAGCATGCAGTTTATGGCCGATGTGGAGCTGCAGTGCGAGGTGTGTGGCGGCATGCGCTTTAAGCCCGAGATACTCGAGGTCAAGTACCGCGATAAGTCGATATACGACGTGCTGGAGATGTCGGTTGACGAGGCTATGGAGTTCTTCTCGCAGGATGATAAGTCGGCCATCTGTCGACGTATCGTCGAGCGCATACGACCTCTTCAGCAGGTGGGTCTGGGCTATGTGAAGCTGGGACAGAGCTCCTCGACATTGTCGGGTGGTGAGTCGCAGCGCGTGAAGCTCGCCTCGTTCCTTACCAAGGAGCGTTCGGCCGATAAGCTGCTCTTCATCTTCGACGAGCCCACCACAGGTCTGCACTTCCACGATATAGGTCGTCTTTTGGGTGCCTTTGATGCACTTATCGAGCGCGGACACACCGTCGTTGTCGTGGAGCACAACATGGAGGTTATCAAGTGTGCCGACTGGGTCATCGACCTCGGCCCCGAGGCGGGCAAGGATGGTGGTAGGGTGGTTGTTGCCGGCACGCCCGAGGATGTTATGGCATGTGAGCAGAGCTACACAGGCCGGTTTCTTAAGTTACATAGCTGCTAATGAAGGAGTTTGAAACATACGTCTTGAAGAATGGTATCCGTGGCATCCACCGTCAGGTGCGTAGCGGTGTTACGCACTGCGCTCTGGTGGTCAATGCCGGTAGCCGTGATGAGCTTAAGGGCGAGTATGGCATTGCCCACCTCACGGAGCATGCTCTGTTTAAGGGCACGCGCCGTCGTCGCGCCTACCAGGTGAACTGCCGTCTGGAAAATCTCGGTGGCGAGCTCAACGCCTATACCACCAAGGAGGATACCACGCTTCATGCCACCGTCATGCGCCACGACTTTGCGCGTGCCGTCGAGCTTATTGCCGATGTTATCTTCCGCTCTACATACCCCGAGCGCGAGCTGAAGAAGGAGCGCGAGGTTATCGCCGACGAGATCAACACCTACAAGGATTCGCCTGCGGAGATGATCTACGACTCGTTCGAGGATATGA
>CALGRZ010000104.1 GCA_937880705.1 uncultured Alistipes sp. | reverse complement strand
GAGGGATATTATGCTCCTTCGCAATCTCATAAATCCACGACTCCTTAACGCCAAACTTCTCTTTAATCTCGGCTGTGGTGTAGAAGTCGGTGATGGCAGGTTTGTCCCTTGTCGGCACTCTGAATTCTGCTGGATTATTAAAGAGCGTATCAATATCCTCTTTTCGCAATAGGAACTTATACCCAAGACGAGATGCTTTAAGTTCTCCTCGTCTTAGATAGCCATAGAGTGTAGGGCGAGTTACCCCAAGATAGACCGCAGCCTCCGTAATAGTAAGGAATGGTTTTTCCTTAATCTTCTCGATAGGCTTTTCTGTGATAATTTTCTCGACAACCTGATTATTGGCTTTTACAGCTGCTTCACGCTTTCTTTGTTTGTAAAGTAGGTTAGCGCAACGATGCGAGCAGCAGGTTGTTGTTGTCTTGTGTGCGATGAATTCTTGCTTGCACCACGCACAAATTCGCTTAATGTCAATGTTGCTACTCATTTCTTTTCTCTTTATTTCACCAATATTTTTGTATAACTCCGTAAATTCCCGTAAAATGGCGTAAAACTCTTCCATCACCTCGCCAACGCAAAATCGCATTTCAAGCGGCGAGGTACACAGGAGGTACAAAAACAGGCGTAAAAAGGCTTAGCAACGATTAACAACGATGCTTGCACAAATAAAAATAGCACCCGTAAAGAGTGCTATATTAATCATTTATAATTGATTTAACTATTTAATAATCAGCGACTTACTTGCCGATGCAGAAGGTGCTGAAGATCGACTGGAGGATGTCGTCGGAGGTGATGTCGCCGGTGATCTCGCCAAGATGGTGTAGAATGGTGCGAATATCCTCACTTACAAGGTCGGCCGGAAGGCCGCCGTCTATGGCGCGCTGAGCATCCTTGAGAGCTTCATACGCCCTGCTTAATGCCTCATAGTGACGCATGTTGCTAACAACAATACTGCCCGCATCAACTGCCGTTGTGTCAATGAGTGAGCGCAGCCTGTCGCGTAGCGTCTCTATGCCGATAGAGCGTTTTGCAGAGATGAGAAGTGGTTTATTATCAGCTAATGCAATACTTTCGTTGATCGTATCTATCTTATTGATTATTCTTATATAGTGCTGCGATGCATTGGTCGCTATGTCGCCGAACTCCGGCCTCTCTGCCGAGGCCATGTGCAGTACTATATGTGCTCGATCTATTGCGCGGTGTGTGCGCTCGATACCCATCTGTTCGAGCTTGTCGGTGGTTGCATGCAGACCTGCAGTATCTATAAAGCGGAAACGGATGCCATCGATGGTCGTTGAGGCCTCGATGGTATCGCGCGTAGTGCCGGCAATGTCGGACACCATGGCGCGATCATCCTCCAGCAGGGCGTTAAGAAGTGTGCTCTTACCCACGTTAGGTTCGCCGACGATGGCGACGGTCACGCCCTCTTTAAGCACGTTGCCAAGGGCAAATGATGAGCGCAGAGAGGTGATCTGTCTCTCGACCTCGGCAAGGATAGAGCGCAGCGTTTGCCTGTCAGCAAACTCCACATCCTCCTCCGAGAAGTCGAGCTCCAACTCGAGCAGTGAGCATAGGCGCAGCAGGTCGCGGCGCAGTGAGGCGAGGTACTCCGAGTAGTTGCCTCGCATCTGTGTTGATGCCACGCGGTGTGACCAGCGCGAGTTTGAGGCGATAACATCGGCTACAGCCTCGGCACGGCTCAAGTCCATCTTGCCCGCCAGGAAGGCACGGCGTGTGAACTCGCCGGCAGTGGCCATGCGTGCACCATGTTCGATAGCCAGGCGCAGAATCTCCGAGGTGATATACTCCGAGCCGTGGGCCGTAATCTCCACCGTGTCGTCGCCCGTATATGAGTGGGGCGCACGGAAGAGTGCCACCACAACATCGTCTACGATGCGCTCGCCATCGCGTATCGTGCCATAGTGTAGCGAGTAACCCTTGGCATCTGCGAGGCGACCGTGACCCGAGAAGATCTTGTCGGCGATGGCAATGGCATCGTTGCCCGATAGACGTACAACCATAACGGCACCGCCCGATGCAGTTGCAGGGGCTACGATGGTGGTTGTGGTATCTAACTGAGGGTGTAACATAACGCGGTGAAATTAGTTGGCACTCACGCGAATACGTTGACCGATGCGCAGTGAGTTTGCGTTGCGTATGCCGTTCCAGTTCATCAGCTGCTTCACCGTACGGCCATACTTGCGTGCTATACCTCCGAGGGTCTCGCCCTTCTTCACCGTATGGTACTTGGCAGGGGGTGCCTCGCTCTTCTTCTTCTCGATATTTGCGGGAATGAGGAACTCCTTGAGGTATGTCGAGTCATTGGCGTGTATTGCCTCCTCGTTGGCGATGTAGTCACAGATACGCTCGGCCGGCAGGGTCAGAGCGTAGCTCTTGCCTGTCGCGGGGATGATGGATAGGGTGTACTGCGGATTGAGCATCTTGAGCAGCTCCATATCTATATCGATGGTCGATGCCACCTGCTCAAGGTGCAGGGGGCGGTTGACCATTATGGTGTCTACGATGATAGGCATCGGGGGACGTGAGTACTCGATGCTGTGAGCCTTATGGTATGCAAAGGCGTAGGTGGCACCCATAAAGAGGGGCACATAGTTGCGTGTCTCGCTCGGGAGCTTATAGTAGACATCCCAGAAGTCGCCATTAAACGCCCTGGGATCACCTCCCGAGCGTGTTATGGCCTTGTTGACGTTGCCCGGGCCACAGTTGTATGAGGCGATGGCGAGAGTCCAGTCACCGTAGAGGTCATACATGTTTTTCAGGTATCTGCACGCTGCGCGCGTTGCCAGCACTGGGTTGCAGCGTTCGTCGACCATGGAGTTTATCTCCAGACCATACTCCTTGCCTGTGATAGGCATAAACTGCCAGAGGCCCTTGGCTCCGGCACGCGATGTGGCCAGAGGGTTTAAGCCCGATTCGATAACCGCCATGGCGCGCAGCTCAACGGGGAGGCCCGCCTTGATAAGCTCCTCCTCGATCATAGGGAAGTAGTAGTAGGCGTATGCCATCTTCGGAGCGTAGGCCGAGGTGGTGAAACGCTCGATAGCGCGACGTACCTCATGGTTGTATTTTAGTGGTACTGGCGACATAAGGGCTTGTAGGCGTGCTACATACATCGAGTCAGTGTTGTCCGTGGTCTGCTCTTTGTCGATCTGCTCGGCTGCAGCCACAAAGCGGTCGAAGTACTCCTCGTAGCCCTTCACGGTGCTTGTCTCGCGCCACATGGTGAGTATCGAATCTATCTGCTCGGGAGTGTTGCGACGAGGTGCCTTGTCAGTGTTTTCGCGCGAAATACTCTCCACAGGCAGACTGTCGTGGGCACGCTGTATGCTGTCTTGTTTGGCCTCAATCTCCTCGGGGCTGGTATAATGCTTCTGTTGTTGTCTGCGTTTGAGGGGACGTTTGTCCAGATCGGTGGCCACAGCGGGCGTGAGCATAACAAGTGTAAGTGTTATGGCCGCGAGGCTCTTGAGGAGTGTCAACTTCATTGTATGGTTAGAATTTCAAACTCATATTAAGACCTACGGTAGGCTGTGAGCGTACGGCGGTCACATCAAAGTATGGCTCAATGTTCATCGAGAGGTCATCCGAGATGTCGTAATCCTGCATGTGGGCGTCGACATGTGCATCCATGATCTGCAACAGATAGACACCTGCGGTGAGCAGGATACATAGGTCGCGGTTACGGCGGTAGCTATCCTTAAGGTTCTTGAGGAATGTCGCAGAGTATGCTCCGCGGAACTCATCGGGAGCACCGTTGGGGTACTTCTCGGGGTTGGTGTCGTAGTCTGCACGAAGCGTATATGCGGTCTTGAAACGCTTGTAGCCACGGTTATTCCAGTCGATGGTATATATCGTCGAGGCCATACCGCCGATGACTATCGGCACACGCCAGTAGCTCTTGTTGTAGATCTGTCCGGCACCGGGGCAGATGGTCGATAGGGTAGTGGCCTTCTTGATCTGCGACACCTCGTTGGTGGCATAGTTTATGGCGGCATCACCAATGAAATATATGTACGAGGCGATGGCCACTCCGGCATATATCTGTCGTCGTGTGTTGCTGCGTATGAGCTTCGTCTGCAACTTATCCAGCTCCTCGGTGCGCATGTATCCATTGTCGATAAGATACTGGTCGTATTGCGCCTTAAGAGGCTTATACTGCTTGTTCTCATAGACAAACATGCCCACCGATGCACCCACGACGGGGTAGAGCACACCGAGCTTCCAATACTGCTTGTTGTAGATCTGACCGAAGCCGGGTATGGGCAGTGACAGCCAGCACACCTTCGACAGACCCATCGAGTCGCTGATAAAGGGTTTGCGTATCTCGCCGCGCTTGTTGAAGCGTATGCGGCGACCATCGGGCGTGATGCTGTCGGCACGGCCACGCTTCGAGGAGTCGCGGTGCACACGGGCCATGACTATCGAGCGCAACGAGTCGCGAGATTCTGCCGAGAGGTAGTCGTAGCCCTCGACATCTCTGGCGGCCAGCGAGTCGATGAAGTGGTTGTAGATAGAGTCACGACGCGCCGCTGCACGGGCCTCGGCCTCGCGCAGTGCTGCTGAGTCGATAGGTACCAGACCTCCGGCATTGATGCTTCGTATATTACCACGCAGTCGCTCGCGGTTGTACTCCTGGGCCGACGACGACTCGGCGGTTGCGATCATGGCAACCACCATACACACTGCAATTATGACTCTACGCAGGTTCATCACTTAAGGACTAACGCTCGTTTTTGCTTTTTATTTTATCTTCTGCAGTCGCTCTACAAATCGCTCCAACTCGTCATCCGAGCTGCACTCGATGGTTATGCGGCTGCCGCCACTCTTCGTGCGCTTAATCGATATGTTCTCGGAGAAGAGTCGCTCCATCTCCTCGACAAGGCGCGAGTAGCTCTCGGGATACTCCTCATCGTCATTGGCAGCCGAGGTCTTGACCTCCGAAAGCTTGCGTGCCAGCTGCTCCATCTGTCTTACCGAGAGTCCGCGCTTGACACACTTCTTAAGAGCCTTGAGCTGCTCGCTGCTCTCCATGCCGGCGATAGCTTTGGCGTGGCCCATGGTGATGATGCCCTCCTTCAGGGCGAGCTGCACCTCCGAGGGCTGTGCCAGAAGACGCATATAGTTAGATACCGTCGAGCGTTTCTTGCCCACCTTCTCGGCCATGGCCTCCTGGGTGAGTCCGCACTCGTCGATAAGTCGCTGCATGCCAAGAGCAATCTCTATGGCGTTGAGATCCTGACGCTGGATATTCTCCACAAGAGCCATTGCGTGTAGATCCTCATCGTCAACCTCACGGATATAGGCGGGCAGTGTCTCGAGACCTGCGAGCTGTGAGGCGCGCCAACGACGCTCACCACTGATAATGGTGTACTTACCATTCTCGTTGCGTTTGAGCGTGATGGGC
Organism: uncultured Alistipes sp.; assembly: GCA_937880705.1. Next base: position 13,744 of record CALGRZ010000104.1, on the reverse strand, counting down.
TGTATCACACCCAGCTGCGCTATAGATGCCGAGAGCTCGGCAATGGCCTCTTCGTCAAACGAGGTGCGCGGCTGCTGTGGATTAGGCTCGATATCTGCAATTGCCACCTCGGCCATCTCTGTCATAGGCTTTGACTGTACCATGGGGCTGTCGGTGCCGAACAGAGCATCCAAGCCGCGCCCGAGGCCTCTCTTCTTCTGTGCTGTCATATAGTGTTTCTGCTTTTTAACAATTTGTTACTCGCGCTTACGACGATTGCGTTTCAAAAACTCGCGGGCAAGGTTCAGGTAGTTGACCGAACCCGATGCTGCGGCATCGTAGAGCATCACGGGCTTGCCGTGTGAGGGTGCCTCACCCAGACGGATGTTACGCTGGATGATGGTCTCGTATGTTAGCTCACCAAAGTGCTCGCGCACCTCGGCCACCACCTGGTTGTTCAGTCGGTTGCGCATGTACATCGTCAAGACAAAGCCTTCGACCTGCAACTCGGGGTTTAGTCGGCTCTTTACCATCTTAATGGTGTTGAGCAGCTTGCTCAAACCCTCCAGCGCCAGATACTCGCACTGTACGGGCACAAGCACCGAGTCGGCTGCCGTGAGGATGTTGACCGTGGTGAAGCCCAACGAGGGTGAGCAGTCGATGAAGATGTAGTCGTACTTATCGCGAACCGAGTCTACGATGCCCTTGATGATGTGGTGGGCATTCTCCATAGTCGAAAGCTCGGTGTCGGCAGCTACCAGGTTGATAGACGAGGGTAGCAACCACAGCTTCTTGATGTCGGCACTATGCAGGATAACCTCTTCGGCACGTCGCTCGCCAATGATACACTCATAGATGCCATCAAGGTTGATGTCGAAGCCAAGACCCGATGTGGCATTTGCCTGGGGGTCGGCATCGATAAGCAGCACCTTCTTGCCTAAAAGGGCTACCGAGGCTGCGAGATTTATGGCTGTGGTGGTCTTTCCTACGCCACCCTTCTGATTTGCTAATGCAACAACTTTTGCCATCTTGGTCAACTTCTTTTTTACTTATAAATATTCGGGCAAATTTAATAAAATTTATCGGATTATAGCCCGCGTTTTTGAAAAATAAAGTATCTTTGTTCAAATTTTGTTGTGGTGCGTATGACAAAGCTACATGTGTGGATGTCATACATGCACAAAACCACCGTTTTTTATGAAACGACTACTTCAAATATTGGGCACGCTGATACTCTTCGTGGTTGTCTACCTCGCAAGTTCCCTCACCGTAGGAGCTGTGGTGGGTAGCTTCGATGCCCCCTCTACGGATATGCGGTTTATGGTGATCAACCTTGCGGTCGTGGTCATGGTATTTGTGCTGCTTACCGTCGTCGAGAGGCTGTTGTGGTCGAGGCGCGAGGGTGTTATGATCGCCCTACGAGGCTTTGATCCCGTAGCGGTGCTTTGGGGCGTGATATTCCTTGTGTCGGTCTATGTGGTAACCTCTCCCCTCGAGTCGCTGTTGGCTGCGGATAACAGGGTCTTTCCCGATGGAGGGCGGACACTAATCCTGGCGGTGGGTATAGCCCCTATGTTCGAGGAGCTTATCTTCCGTGGCCGCCTTGTGTCGATGCTGCGCCATTTCGCTTCGCCATCGCTTGCCGTGGTGCTCTCGGCACTGCTCTTTGCCGTAGCTCATGGCTCGCTTATCGTAGCTGTTGATGCCTTCATCGCAGGCATCATACTTGGCTATTTCTACTATCTGAAGGGCTCGATAATTACCCCCATCATCCTGCATATATGCAACAATGCCATCGCCTATGCCATGATGCAGCTGTCGTATCACGACAAGAGTATTCAGGAACTTATCGTGGGCTCGGAGAACTACTTTGTCATATATGCCGTGGCATTGGTCGTTGTGGTGGTCGGCTTTGGCCATCTGGTGAGGACTATGCGCCGTGTCGATCGTCGATCACATCAGCCCGAGGTAAACCTCGAAGAGGAGGAGCAGCCATCGGAGCTCGTGGATGATGAGGAGATGGAGTAGGATAGTGAAGCATAAGATGAAATAACCCTGGCAAAGCGTTGCTTGCCAGGGTTATTTGCTGATGGTTGGCCTGAATTAGAGCATAGCCTCGATCTTTGCCTTGAGCTGCTCCTTGGTGCCGGCACCAACGTGCTTATCCACCTGCTTGCCATCCTTCAGGAAGACGATAGTGGGGATGTTGCGAACCATGTACTTGGCTACGATGTCGTCGTTGTCGTCAACGTCGCACTTGCCAATAAGAACCTTGCCCTCGTACTCCTCGGCAAGCTCCTCGATGATGGGTGCTACCATGCGGCAGGGACCGCACCATGTAGCCCAGAAATCAATTACCACGGGCAGACCCTTGCCCATAATCTCATCGTAGTTCTCCTTGTTAATGTTCAATGCCATAGTTGTAATGTTTTTAAAGTTAGTTAATGATATGATATTTTATGTCGTTATCATCCAAAAATGCCATAAGCTCGCTTGATGGCTTCACACGATACTTCTTCGATACAAGTTTAAGTCGCACGTCGTTCTCCACATCGTAGATGTTGAACTGTAGCGTAGTCTTGCCCTTCGATGACTTTATCTTGTTGAAGAGCAGCTCCGTGATTGAGCTGTTGATGTCGCTGATGCTCAGGTCTATGCGTATAGACTTAATGCTCTCTGCAACATCGGCAAGTTGCTGTATGGAGAGTATCTTAAACTCCAGCTCGGCAGGCTCCTTGTAGGGGCGTATCTGCACACGGCCCTGTATGAAGAGGAAGTTGTTCTTCTCGATAAGTATGCCGAAACGCTCAAAATCTTTGTTAAACAACGTAAACTCATGCTCCGAGCCATAGTCCTCCATCTTAAAGCGAGCCCAACGGCGATTATCCTTCGTAAACATCGTGTTTACCTCCGTAACCACACCCGCCAAGGCGATCTCCGTATCCTTCAGTGGCGTTAGATCGTTGAGTGCTCCAAGCTCTGCCTGACACATATTCTTGAGTACGAACTCATACTGATCCAAAGGGTGTGCCGAAAGGAACAGACCGATAACATCGCGCTCCTTGTTTAGCGTTGTCAGCGTATTCCAGTCCTCGGCTACGGGTACTCGCGGTTGCTGTATGCCGCCACCGCCACCATCCATTCCGAAGAGGCTCTGCTGTGCATTCAGCCTCTCGGCCTGCACTCGCTGACCATACCTTACCAGCGACTCCAGGAAGAGCATGCCGCTTGCATCGCTCATAAAGAAGCGACAGCGGTTGAAGTCGATAAGCGAATCGAAGGCACCGCCATAGGCCATGCTCTCCAGACACTTACGATTGACTACCGTATAGTTTACTCGCTCCATAAAGTCGTATATCGACTTGTAGGGGCCGTTATGCTTGCGCTCGTTGACTATTGACTCCGATGCCGCCTCACCAACACCCTTGATGGCTGCAAGGCCGAAGCGTACATCGCCCCTCTTGTTGGTCGAGAACTTAACCATCGACTCGTTCACATCGGGACCCAACACCGATATGCCCATGCTCTTGCACTCGGTCATGTATGTGGTCACCTGCTTGATGTCGTTAAGGTTGCGACTCAACACCGTTGCCATATACTCCGAGGGGAAGTGGGCCTTGATGTATGCGGTCTGGTAGGCAACCCATGAGTAGCATGTGGCGTGCGACTTGTTGAAGGCATAAGATGCGAACTTCTCCCAGTCGGCCCATATCTTCTCCAGCACCTTCTCGTCGTGGCCATTAGACTTGCCGCCCGCAATAAACTTGGGCTTCAGCTCATCCAGCTTCGACTTGATCTTCTTACCCATCGCCTTACGCAACGTGTCGGACTCGCCTCGCGTGAAGTTACCCAGCAGACGCGACAAGAGCATGACCTGCTCCTGATATACCGTGATGCCGTAGGTGTCCTTCAGGTATCGCTCCATAATGGGGATATCGTAGACAATGGGCTTGCGGCCATGCTTACGGTCGATAAAATCGGGTATGTAGTCCATCGGGCCGGGGCGGTAGAGTGCGTTCATCGCGATAAGATCCTCGAATGTCGAGGGTTGTAGCTCGCGGAGGTACTTCTGCATACCCGGAGACTCGAACTGGAACGTACCTACGGTGCGGCCGTCGCAATACAGCTTGTATGTCTTCTTGTCGTCAATCGGTATGTTGTCGATGTCTATCTCAATGCCGTGGGTCTGCTTAACTGTCTCGACAGCATCCTTGATAATCGAGAGGGTCTTCAGACCCAGAAAGTCCATCTTGATGAGTCCCGTATCCTCAATTACCGAGCCCTCGTACTGCGTTACGAGCATCTTCTCGCCCGTCTCCTTGTCGTCGGCAGTCGATACCGGCACCCAGTCGGTGATATCGTCACGACAAATAATCGTGCCACAGGCGTGCACACCCGTGCCACGCACCGTGCCCTCCAACATCTTGGCATACTTGATCGTATCGCGCATATTGGGGTCGTCGGACTCCTCGGCCGCCTTGAGCTCGGGCACGGCCATGATAGCATTCTTAAGGTTTATCTTAAGCTGCTTATCCTTGTCGTTGGGATCCTGAATACGGTCGGGTACCCACTTGCAGAGCTGGTTGGAGAGCGGTAGAGGCAGCTTCTGCACACGCGCCACATCCTTCAATGCCATCTTGGTGGCCATAGTGCCGTAGGTGATGATGTGTGCCACCTTCTCCTTGCCATACTTCTGTGTTACCCAGTTGAGCACACGGCCACGACCATCGTCATCGAAGTCGATGTCGATATCGGGCAGCGAAATACGATCGGGGTTGAGAAAACGCTCAAACAGCAGGTCGTATTTGATGGGGTCTATCTGTGTGATACCGAGACAGTAGGCGACAGCCGAGCCTGCGGCCGAGCCACGTCCCGGGCCTACCGACACGTCTAACTCCTCACGCGCTGCGCGGATGAAGTCCTGCACGATAAGGAAGTAGCCGGGGAAACCCATCGTCTTCATTATGTGCAGCTCAAACTTAAGGCGTGTTGCGGTCTCCTCGTCAAGTGTCTCGCCATAACGCTTATGTGCGCCATCCATAGCCAACTTGGCCAGATAGTCGGCCTCCAACTTGATGCGGTAGAGCTTGTCGTAACCACCCAGCTTCTCGATCTTCTTTTGGGCATCCTCCTCCGACATCACCACATTGCCATTCTCGTCGCGTGTGAACTCGTCGAAGATGTCGCGCTCGGAGTACTTGGCACGATAACCCTCCTCGGTGCCAAACTCCTCGGGGATGGCAAAGGTGGGCATGATGGGGGCGTGGTCGATAGAGTAGCTCTCCACCTTGTTGCACACCTCCACGGTGTTCGCGATGGCCTCGGGCACGAAGCTGAACAGCTCGTTCATCTCGGCCGTGGTCTTCATCCACTCCTGCTTGGTATAGAGCATACGTTTCGGATCGTCAAGGTCCTTGCCCGTACCCAGACATATCAGTCGGTCGTGGGCCTCGGCATGCTCCTCGTCAACGAAGTGTACATCGTTGGTACATACCAACTTTACACCGTATTTCTTCGAGTACTGCATGAGGTGCTCGTTTACCTTTACCTGCTCGGGATATGCCTCATGGTTGGCAAACTCAACGGTGGCCTTGTGAAGCTGAAGCTCCAGGTAGTAGTCGTCGCCAAAGATGCTCTTGTACCACTGCACAGCCTCCTCGGCAGCCTCAAAGTTGTTGGCACGAATATGTCGCGGAACCTCACCGCCGATACATGCCGAGCAGCAGATAAGTCCCTCGTGGTACCTCTCCAACTCCACACGGTCGGTACGGGGACGCATATAGAATCCCTCGGTGTAGCCCTTCGATACAATCTTGATAAGGTTCTTGTAGCCGGTCATGTTCTTGGCCAGCAGTATGAGGTGGTAGCCGCTCTGGTCACCCTTGCCCTCCTTGTTGAAGAGGCGGCGGCGCGCGACATATACCTCACAACCGATGATGCCCTTGAAATCGGCCTTGGGGATGGCATCGAGCTCCACGCGAGCCTTGGCCAGTGCGGCCTGTGCATCTTCGCCCATCTCCTCCTCGGTCGCCGTGCCTGCCTCCAGACGTTCGATAAGTCCCTGGAGCTTCTTGATTTTGCCCTTGCGCTCGGAGTTCTTCTTCTGTATGTAGTTATAGAACTCCTTGATACCGAACATGTTACCATGGTCTGTGAGGGCCAAGCCCGGCATGCCGTCACCTATGGCCTTGTCGACAAGCTTCGGAATACTTGCCTGGCCATCCAACAGCGAAAAGTGGCTGTGAACATGTAGGTGAACAAATGGGTGCATACGGTCGTGTAATTAAACGTAAATTTCAATGTACAAATATAAACATTATTTCTCGGATATTTTTAGTATGAAGATTGCAATTTTAAGAAAAAAATGCTTAACTTTACATAAAACTCTGTGACTATGGATAATGATAGAGCTCAAACCGACACATTGGTTGTCCTTCGAATGTATGACAATCCGACGCAAGCCGAGATTGCGAAGTCTGTTTTGGATAGTGCCGGAGTCTTTTGTGTGTTGCACGGTGAGATAATGTCGTCGATCTATCCCATCGGCAGCTTTCCGACACGTCTTATGGTCAAACCCTCCGACTTGGAGTTGGCCGAGAGCCTACTCTGCATAGAGCATTAGTCGGTAAAACAAAGAAGCGGTGAGTTGACTCACCGCTTCTTCTATACTATCTATTCCAGAAATGCCACGATGCTATGGCCTGTGTCTGAAGCATCATCATGCCTCCCATGGTCGTTGCACCCCGCTCCTTGGCACGTTTTAGGAAGAGTGTCTCGGCAGGGTTGTAGACGATATCCAGCACTCGGTGTTGTTCGGTCAGTGCATCGTAGTTGATCTCGGGTGATGACTCCGTGTCGGGGAACATGCCCAAGGGCGTTGTGTTGATTATCAGCTTGTGGCTCTTGATGATCTCATCGGTAAGCTCTGCGTAGGTTATATCTCCGCGCTCCTTGTCGCGTGATACCACCTTGAAGGGTATCTGTTGCTTATGTAGCACATACTGCACGGCCTTGGATGCTCCGCCCGAGCCGAGTATCAGAGCCTCGCTGCCCTCGATATCGAGCCAATGCAGTGAGGCCTCGATGCCTGCTATGTCGGTGTTATGGCCTACCTTGCGGCCCTGCTTGAGTACCACGCAGTTTACGGCACCCACCTCGCGTGCCTCGTCGGTAAGCTCGTCGAGGTATGGCATGATAGCCACCTTGTAGGGTATGGTGACGTTGAAACCGGCGAGCTGCTGCTCGGCAATAAGGGCGTCGATGTGTGCCACATCCTCCAATTCATAGAGCGAGTAGATGGCATCTATGCCCTCGGCCTCAAACTTCGAGGTGAAGAACCTCTTTGAGAAGGAGTGTGAAAGGCTCTTGCCTATAAGTCCAAAGTATCGCATTGTTCTATGGCCTCTTCAGGGGTTTCTCTATTGTCAATACTCTCTTCGATAGATGCCTCCTCCACAAGCTCGGTCTTGGGCTCCTGCTCTGCGGTGTCAGAGCTACCAAATAACCAGAAGGCCAAGAGGGTAAAGCCGATGAGCATCACGGCAAAGAGCGAAGCCAACAGGTTGAAATACTTGTCGATGAAGGTCTTGATAGGTGCTCCGAACTTCCAGATAAGCCAGCCGATAAGGAAGAAACGCATGCCGCGTGATACTGCCGAGGCGATCATAAACATCGGGAAGTTGATGTCGAACATACCTCCGGCGATGGTAAAGAGCTTAAAGGGCAGAGGTGTGAAGCCTGCCGTAAATACTATCCAGAAGTTAAAGCGGTCGTAAAGGTTGCCTACGTTGCGGAAGCTCTCTATGCTGAAGATGTGGTCATAGAAGAAGTTGGCAATGGCTGTGGGGTCTCCCGAGGGTGTTATCCAAAGGAAGTGTCCGATGCCGTATCCCAGTGCAGCACCAAGCACCGAGCCCGTAAGACAGAGCGCAGCAAAGCGGAAAGACTTTTTGGTCGCTCCGATGCATAACGCTATAAGCAGAATGTCGGGTGGCAGAGGGAACCAACTCGCCTCGAACAGTGCCATTAAGAAGAGGGCCAACCACCCCCACTTGCTATCGCTCCACGATAGTACCCAGTCGTATAACTTTCTTACCATATTATTAAGTAATTGCGTGCCAAAGGTACAACTTTTAGTTGAATGAACAAACTATTCCGCCTCCAACGACCAAATTATTTCTGTAAAGTGCCAATGGCTGACCCTTGGCAGGGGCCCAGGCCCCATCACGGCAGCAAATCTTATACCCGCGCTCCGTAGGCTCGATGGTTACCGGCTCGGCGGGGTTGCGGCCGATGCCTCGTATCTTGATGGTTATGTCGTTGGCCGTGAGCAGCTCCTCGCGGTCAACTATGGTGCACTCTTCGATGTATAGCTCATGCTTGGTGAGCAGTGAGCTGTCGCCGACGATTACTCTGTTGGTTGCTGCATCTATATCTATTACGCGCATCTGCTCGGGTATGCCCTCGCCACGTCGCTGGCCTATGGTGTAGCGTGCAATGCCGTTGTGTCGGCCAAGAACCGTGCCTCGGCTGTCGGCTATATCGCCCGATGGTAGCGCATAGCCACAGCTCTTCAGAAAGTCCGCATAGTGGCTACCCTGCAGGAAGCAGATGCCCATGCTCTCGCTCTGGTCGCTGAATTGCTCTTTTATGTCGCTCTTGATAATCTGCCCCATGGGTGTCAGGGCGCGACTCAACACCTGTTGCGATAGGCCCCAGAGGTAGTAGGATTGATCCTTTGCGGGGTCTGCACCTTTGGCAACGTAGTACTTGTTGCCGTGTCGCTCAATATTAAAATAGTGGCCTGTGGCTATATAATCTATGGCGTGTAGGTCTGCTACGTCGAGCAGTACGCGCCACTTGATAAGTCTATTACATCGTGTGCAGGGCGCGGGGGTGCGTCCTGCGATATACTCCGAGCAGAAGTGGTCGATAATATCACACTGGAACTGCTCCCTGCAATCATAGCCTATCCACTCGATACCCATGTCGTGGGCTTTGCTCTTGGCTTGACGTATCATCTTCGCATTGCCTATGGTGTCGATGGTGAGTGCCACGACACGGTATCCCTGCTCTTGGAGCAGTCGTGCCGATGTGCAGCTATCTATGCCTCCGCTAAAACCTAATAATACGCTCTTCGCCATTCTCTGTTTTAATTGTTTGAGGTGACCCTATGGGCCATGGTCGGCTCGTGGGGTCACCTCATGTGTGGTATCAGTGTCGGCTTACAGATTTTCGAACTCCTCGTCGATGCTCTGCTGTGCCTGCTGCTCGAAGTATTCGGGCTTGCGCTCCTTTATGAAGTCTATGAGCTCGTTCAGTCCACCGGTAAACTTCTCGAAGTCCTCCTTGTAGAGGTGCATCTGCTGTCGCGAGAAGCTCACGTTGCCCTGCTGGTCAACTCGCTTGCGTGACTCGGTGATGATGATAAAGTAGTCGTTGCCACGAGTGGCCTTGACGTCAAAATAGTAGGTACGTTTTCCAGCTCGCACCACCTTGGAGTAGATTGCCTCGCCACCCTCGTTGTTGTCGAGGCGGGCCAAGTTTTCGGAATTCATAGTCTTTGGGTATTTGAGTTAAACTTCACGAAGGTAGGGCTATTTTGCTAATTATGCAAATCTTTTCCCATTAAAATTTTACTCAAAGACTACTCCGCGGGGTGTAAGATGGTGTATCTGTGTTCGTGGTCGGAGGCTATCTTCAGGGCCTCTATGAGTTGGTTGTCGTGGCGACGGTTGAAGATGTAATAGTATGAGCCATTGCTGTATAACTCCTCTGCGATACTGGCTTTGAACAGCAACTTAAGCAGCTCAATATCTTCATTCGAAACCGATGTGTCGAACACCCTCTTTATATGTCGCACAATTGATGCTATGTCTGCATCGCTCGGCTCGAAATTTCGGTCAAACTCATATAGAGTGGGGTAGCGGTGCACCATCTCATCGTGGCGGTGTGCGTCGAAAAACTCTATCGTGGCCGTGGTAATTGCACCTTGTGCTATGGCCGTGCGCAACTCCGCCGATAGGACACTCTCCTGCGATATATACCTGTCTGGTGTGATGCCTCCGCCACCATATACTTTGCGGTGGTTGTTGAGTGTGTAGTATACCGAGCTCTCGTCGCGGGTGAGGCTGTCGGGGTTGCTGAAGCGTGTGGTGTCGCTGAAGTACTCATCCTTCGCTCCGTTGCGATAGGGGCGTTGTATGATGCGCCCCGATGGTGTCTTGTACCGTGCTGTGGTTATTCGTAGCCCCGAGCCATCAAAGAGTTCCATCTGACGTTGAACAAGCCCTTTGCCATAGCTTGTGTGGCCGACGATCACGGCACGGTCGTGGTCTTGCAGCGCGCCTGCAACGATCTCGCTTGCCGAGGCCGACTGCTCGTTGATGAGTACCACCACGGGGAGATCGCGCAGTGTGCCACGACGCGAGGCCTCGTAGCGCAGATGCTCGTTGCGACCCTCGGTGCTTACAATAACATCCCCCTTATCCAAGAATAGCTCGGTGAGCGCAATTGCAGCCGAGAGCGACCCTCCAGCATTGTCCCTTAAGTCGATGATCAGCGAGCCTACATCACCAAGCTCCTTAATGGCCTTTACGAACTCCTCTGCGGTGTTCTTGGCAAAGGTGCTGATGCCTATATATGCTACATCGTGACTTAATATAATCTTCGTATCTATTGGGCTTACAGGTATTTCGTCGCGCTTAACCGTTATGGATAAGGGCTTACCTTGTCGCACCACCTCCAACTCGATGCGACTCCCCTTATCTCCGCGTAAGCGGGATACGATAGCCTGACTGTTCAGCCCGAGGAGCGATACTCCATCCGCCTTGACGATGCGGTCGTTGCGCTGTATGCCGCTACGCTCGGCAGGGCCGCCGACGATGGTCCTACGCACGACAAGCGTGTCGCGGTAGATGGTGTGTACGATGCCAATACCGGAGAATGAGCCGTCAAGCGAGCTCTTAACGAGCTGCATCTGCTCCGGGGTAATGTATGAAGAGTGAGGGTCTAACTCCTGAAGTGTTGCGACGATGGCCGCCTCGACAAGGGTATCGAGGGGCACATCGTCGACATAGTTGTTGCGCAGGTACTGGTAGAGGTAGTTGAGCTTCTGAATCTGCTTCTGATCGTCGCGTACAACATCTTGGGCTTCGAGTGCCGTTGTGCAGAGGAGTGTGGCGACAATTATGGCTAACCAGTTGCGCATGGAGTTACAATCAGAGTGTTTCGGCAAGCTCCGCAAGGGCTACCTCGCGCTGCTCACCTGTAGTCATATTCTTTACGGTAGCTACGCCACGCTGGAGCTCATCCGAGCCGATGATAACCACAAAGGGTATGCCACGGCGGTTGGCGTACTCCATCTGCTTCTTCATCTTGCCTCCGTCGGGGTATATCTCGGCAGCTATGCCCTTGTCGCGCAGCGTGCCGATAAGACGCATGGCCACAGCCTGCTCCTCATCACCCAGATTGGTGAAGAGTACCTTGGTCGAGCAGCCCAGCTCCTCGGGGAAGAGGTTAAGACCGAGCATTACATCGTATATGCGGTCTGCTCCAAACGAGATGCCGACACCCGACATGCCGGGCATGCCGAAGATGCCGGTGAGGTCGTCATAGCGACCACCACCCGAGATAGAGCCTATCTGGAAGTCGTTGGCCTTGACCTCAAAGATAGCACCTGTGTAGTAGTTCAGACCACGCGCTAACGAGAGGTCGAGCTCGGGTGTGAGGGCGATGCCCAGATTGTCGACATACGAGAAGATGGTGCGCATCTCCTCGATACCCTTAACGCCTACCTCCGAGCTGCCTATTACCTCTGACAGCTTGCAGAGCTTCTCTTCGTTAGAGCCGTTGAGCTCAAGTATAGGTTGAAGTTTGGTTATAGCCTCGTCGTCGATGCCGCGCTCACGCAACTCGGCCTTCACATTATCCAGGCCGATCTTATCGAGTTTGTCGATGGCTACGGTGATGTCGATCATCTTGTCGGCATGGCCGATGCTCTCGGCGATACCGAAGAGTATCTTGCGGTTGTTCATCTTCAGCGTCACGGAGATACCCAGCTTCTGGAATACTCGCGCTACGATATCGACCAGCTCAACCTCGTTGATGAGCGACTTGGAGCCGATAACATCGACGTCGCACTGGTAGAACTCGCGGTAGCGTCCCTTTTGCGGACGGTCGGCGCGCCATACGGGCTGAATTTGGTAACGCTTAAAGGGGAAGACTATCTCGTTTTGGTGCTGAACGACGTAGCGAGCGAAGGGCACGGTGAGGTCGTAACGCAGACCCTTCTCCGAGATCTTCGATGCCTGGCGCAGCTCCTCCTCCGAGAGCTTTGCGCCGTAGTCGCCCGAGTTGAGTACCTTGAAGAGAAGCTTATCGCCCTCATCGCCATACTTGCCAAGCAGCGTAGAGAGGTTCTCCATCGAGGGTGTCTCCAGCGGAGCGTAGCCAAAGAGGCGGAAGACGCTCTTTATAGTGTCAAAAATGTATGTGCGGCGCATCATCTCTACGGGAGAGAAGTCGCGTGTACCCTTTGGTATTGATGGTTTTTGTGCCATAGTCGTAAGGTTTACTGCTCGGCAAGGAGCTTCTTGTACTTAACTCGCTTGGGTGTTGTATCCTCACCCTGTGCCTTCTTCCACGCCTCGTACTCCGAGTATGAGCCCTCGTAGAAGACTACCTTCGAGTCACCCTCGAACGAGAGAATGTGTGTGGCAATACGGTCGAGGAACCAACGGTCGTGCGAGATTACCACGGCACAACCTGCAAAGTTCTCCAGACCCTCCTCCAATGCACGCAGCGTGTTTACGTCGATATCGTTGGTGGGCTCATCCAGCAGCAGTACGTTGCCCTGCTCCTTGAGTGCCAAGGCGAGGTGGAGACGGTTGCGCTCACCACCCGACAGCACGCCGCACTTCTTCTCCTGATCGGCACCATTGAAGTTGAAGCGGCCGACGTATGCGCGTGCAGGCACCTGACGGTTGCCAAGCTGTATGAGGTCGCTGTTTTGCGATATAACCTCGTAGACGGTCTTGTCGGGGTCGATAGACTTGTGCTGCTGGTCAACGTAGGCCAACTTTACGGTAGGGCCTACACGGAAGCTACCCGACGTAGGCTGCTCCAGACCCATGATCATGCGGAATAGGGTGGTCTTACCCGTACCATTGGCACCGATAACACCCACAATGCCGGCAGGGGGCAGCGAGAACTCGAGGTTCTCGTAGAGCACTCTGTCGCCAAAGGCCTTCGATACGCCCTGCGCCTCGATGACAACATCACCCAGACGGGGGCCGTTGGGGATGTATATCTCGAGCTTCTCCTCGCGCTCCTTCGTATCGGCATTCATCAGCTTGTCGTAGGCCGACAGACGGGCCTTCGACTTGGCATGACGGCCCGAGGGTGACATGCGCACCCACTCCAACTCGCGCTCGAGGGTCTTGCGACGCTTGCTCTCCTGCTTCTCCTCCATGGCCATGCGCTGGGTCTTCTGCTCCAACCATCCCGAGTAGTTACCCTTCCAGGGAATACCCTCGCCACGGTCAAGCTCAAGGATCCAGCCGGCTACGTTGTCGAGGAAGTAACGGTCGTGGGTAACGGCGATAACCGTACCCTTATACTGCTGCAAGTGCTGCTCCAACCAGTCGATAGACTCGGCATCGAGGTGGTTGGTAGGCTCGTCCAGCAAAAGCACATCGGGCTGCTGCAACAGCAGACGGCACAGAGCCACGCGGCGGCGCTCACCACCCGAGAGAACCTTCACGCT
>CALGRZ010000103.1 GCA_937880705.1 uncultured Alistipes sp. | reverse complement strand
GCGGGCGAGTAGGGCTGAATGGTGTAACCCTTATAGAGCAGGCCCTTCTCGAAGAGCTGCTTCAGAAGCCACCACAGCGTCTCGATAAACTTATTGTCGTAGGTGATATAGGGGTCGTCCATGTTGACCCAGTAGCCCATGCGGCGTGTGAGGTCCTCCCATACGTCGGTGAACTCCATCACGGCCTCACGGCAACGCTTGTTGTACTCCTCGATAGAGATGCTCTTGCCGATATCCTCCTTGGTGATGCCGAGCTTCTTCTCAACGCCCAGCTCCACAGGCAGACCGTGGGTATCCCAACCCGCCTTGCGGTGTACAAGATAGCCCTGCTGGGTCTTGAAGCGGCAGAATACATCCTTGATGGTACGCGCCATGACATGGTGGATGCCGGGCATACCGTTTGCCGAGGGGGGACCCTCATAAAAGACAAATGTGGGGTGACCCTCACGAGTGGTGATACTCTTGTGGAAGGTGTCATCCTTGGTCCATCGAGCCAGGATCTCATCAGCTACGCCGGCGAGGTCGAGGCCCTTATATTCGTTAAACTTGCTCATAACCTTAATAGTTGTTTATTACTCCTCATCCTCCTCGTCACTCTCGGCCATGGTGGTGTAGACGTTGGTCACGTCGTCATCCTCCTCGAGGTGCTCGATAAGTTTGTTTACTGACTCGCGCTGCTCGGCGGTGAGCTCCTTCTGGTCGGTGGGGATGCGTACACCCTCGCCCGATACCAGCTCGTGGCCCTGTGCCTCGATCCATGTCTGGATCTGGCCGAATGACTCGTAGGGCGCATATACGGTAACCTCACCCTCCTCGGCGTAGAACTCGTCAACACCGAAGTCGATCATCTCCAGCTCCATCTCCTCGAGGTCGGCACCTGCAGCAGGCTTAAACTTGAAGACACACTTGTGCTCGAACATAAAGCCTACCGAGCCCGAGGTACCCAGCTGGCCGCCATACTTGTTGAAGTACATACGCACCGAGGCTACGGTACGGTTTGTATTGTCGGTTGCGGTCTCTACCAGCACGGCGATACCGTGGGGGCCGTAACCCTCATAGATCATCTCCTTATAGTCGGCAGAGTCCTTGTCGGTAGCACGCTTGATGGCACGCTCGACATTCTCCTTGGGCATATTCTCGGCCTTGGCGTTCTGCATAAGCAGGCGCAGGCGCAGGTTGCTCGAAGGATCGGGACCCGAAGCCTTCACGGCCATCTCGATCTCCTTACCAATCTTCGTAAATGTACGCGCCATGTGTCCCCAGCGCTTCATCTTTCTCGCCTTGCGATACTCAAATGCTCTTCCCATAGTGT
>CALGRZ010000102.1 GCA_937880705.1 uncultured Alistipes sp. | reverse complement strand
CAGATGAAGTCGGCATACATCGACTACTCGATGTCGGTGATTGTGTCGCGAGCCCTGCCCGATGTGCGCGATGGTCTGAAGCCCGTGCACCGTCGAATATTGTATGATATGTCAGCCGAGCTGAACCTCTACTCCGACAAGCCCACCCGTAAGAGTGCGCGTATCGTCGGTGACGTACTCGGTAAGTTCCACCCCCACGGCGATAGCTCGGTGTACGAGGCTATGGTGCGTATGGCCCAGGATTGGTCTATGCGCTATCCGCTGGTTGAGGGTCAGGGTAACTTCGGCTCTATGGACGGTGACTCGCCCGCAGCAATGCGTTACACCGAGGCCCGCATGCAGAAGATTACCGACGAGGTGATGGCCGACATCGATAAGGAGACCATCGACTGGACTCTGAACTTTGATGATACAATCAAGGAGCCCACGGTGCTACCCACAAAGATACCCTTGCTGCTGGTAAACGGCGCAAGCGGTATTGCGGTAGGTATGGCAACCAACATGGCACCCCACAACCTCTCGGAGGTCGTAGATGCATGCTGTGCCTATATCGACAACCCCGACTGCGAGTGCGAGGAGCTGCTCAACTATGTTAAGGGTCCCGACTTCCCCACAGGTGGTATCATCTACGGTTATGAGGGTGTCAAGGAGGCTCTGCTCACCGGCCGTGGTCGCGTAGTGATGCGCGCCAAGACCGAGATTGAGCACACAGCATCGGGTCGCGAGTGCATCGTGATCTCGGAGATACCCTACATGGTCAACAAGGCCGAGATGATCAAGAAGATTGCCGACCTGATCAACGAGAAGAAGATCGAAGGCATCTCGTACATCAACGACGAGTCGGACCGTCAGGGTATGCGCATCGTCATCATCCTCAAGCAGGATGCTGTGGCCAGCGTAGTGCTCAACACACTCTTCAAGAACACTCCGTTGCAGTCGTCGTTTGCTGTGAACAACATCGCCCTGGTGAACGGCCGTCCCCAGCTGCTCAACCTCAAGGATCTTGTACGCCACTTCGTAGACCACCGTCACGATGTTGTGGTACGTCGCTCACGCTTCGACCTGCAGAAGGCCGAGGAGCGTATTCATATTGTCAATGGCTTGCTCATCGCCCAGGACAACATCGACGAGGTGGTACACATCATCCGCTCGTCAAAGACCGGCGAGGAGGCCAAGAGCCGCCTGCAGGAGCGTTTCCAGCTCTCGGAGTTGCAGTCGGCAGCCATCATGGAGATGCGTCTGCGCCAGCTCACAGGCCTGCAGCGTGACCAGCTGATGGCCGAGCACGACGAGTTGGAGCGCACGATCAAGTACCTGAACGATGTGCTGCAGAATGTCGATATGCAGATGCAGATCATCAAGGACGAGTTGCTGGAGATTAAGGAGAAGTATGGTGATGAGCGTCGCTCGGAGATTGTATACTCTTCGGAGGAGTTCAACCCCGAGGACTTCTACGCCGATGACGACATGGTTATCACCATCTCGCACATGGGCTACATCAAGCGTACCCCGCTGGCCGAGTACCGCACCCAGAACCGTGGTGGCGTAGGTGCCAAGGGCAGTGCTACGCGCGATGAGGACTTCATCGAGCATATCTACGTCGCCTCGATGCACAACACGATGATGTTCTTCACGGAGAATGGTCGTTGCTACTGGCTCAAGGTATACCAGATCCCCGAGGGCACACGCTCATCGAAGGGTCGCGCAATACAGAACGTCATCCAGATAGATGCCGGCGACAAGGTTCGCGCATACATCAACGTGAAGAACCTGTCGGACAAGGAGTTCGTCGAGAACAACTACATAGTGATGTGTACCAAGCGCGGTATCATCAAGAAGACCACGCTGGAGGCCTACTCGCACCCCAGAGCCAATGGTGTTAACGCCATCGTCATCCGTGAGGGCGACCAGCTGCTCGAGGTGAAGCTCACAAGCGGCAATGCCGAGATTATGATAGCCTCGCGCGAGGGTAAGGCCATCCGCTTCAACGAGTCTACGGTACGTCCCATGGGTCGTGTAAGCTCGGGCGTGAGAGCCATCTCGGTAGATGACGACAACGAGGTGGTAGGCATGATCTGCATCGAGCCCGACTCGAAGCAGGATGTATTGGTACTAAGCGAGAATGGCTACGGCAAGCGTACCGACCTCGACGAGTACCGCATAACCAACCGTGGCGGTAAGGGTGTCAAGACCATCAACATCACCGAGAAGACAGGACAGCTGGTATCTATCCAGGCTGTTACGGATGATAACGACCTGATGATCATCAACCGCTCGGGCCTGACCATCCGCACGCTTGTAAGCCAGATCAGCGTATCGGGCCGTGCAACGCAGGGTGTGAGGGTTATCAACCTGCGCGAGGGTGATGCCATAGCCTCGGTGACGGCAGTACCCAAGACCGATGAGGAGGAGTTTGAGGCACTGGAGGGCACAGCCCAGGAGGTGAATACCGAAAATTCCAACACTCCGACAAACGAAAACAGCGAGGCGTAGCGTTATATTAATAGATAGAGGTTACCCTCAAACACAGAGAAAACAATAATTATCTAATACACACTTAAAATGAAAAAGATCGTATTGATGGCCGTAGCGATGCTGATGCTCGCCGTGCCCGCAGTAAATGCACAGAAGATCAATGTTAGCTCGGAGCAGGCGAAGCTTGCCAAGGCCGATGCTGCATGTGAGGATGCCAAGAAGGGTATCAAAGCTGCCACTTGGCTTGCTCGTGGTAAGGCTTATGCCGACGCCTACGCACTGCCCACCAAGGAGCTGGGCCGTGGTATTCCCGAGGCTGTTCTCGCCATGAACGTAGGTCGCCCCATGAACGCTGTTGAGGGTGAGTTCGCCGGCATGCCCGTAGTTGTATACGAGTATGAGTGGTTTGATGCCTATCTCAACCCCCAGACTGGTATGATCGAGGGTTGGAAGCAGAAGAAGTCTATCGCCGACAACCTCGCCGAGGTAGCTTACGAGTCTTACAAGAAGGCTCTGGAGCTCGATCCCAAGGCCGAGGCAAAGGTGGTTGCAGGTGCTATGAACCTGGCTAATAGCCTTGTTGAGCAGGCCGAGTCACTCTTCAACCTGGGTGAGAGCGTTGCCTCTGCCGAGGCCTTCGAGTTGGCTTACCGCGCACAGAAGATCGCCCCCAGCGCAACTGCCGATGTGAACAACCTCTACAACGCAGGTATCCAGATGACCATGTACGCCTCTACACAGCAGGGTGAGGCTGCTACGGCTGCCTTTGCAAAGGGCGAGAAGCTCTTCACCGAGGCTCTTCAGGATAAGTTCAACGACCCCGATGGCAACATCTACTACTACCTGTTCCACTGCTACTATGGCCAGAAGGAGCTCGACCGTGAGGTATATCTGCAGAAGGCCAAGGAGTCACTGCTCACCGGTATCAAGCTCTTCCCCAAGAACAACACCATTCTGGATGGTCTGATGCAGTTCTACACTGCCGAGGAGGGTGTAGGTGATCCCGCCGAGCTTACCCAGATGATCGAGAACTCGCTCAAGGATAACCCCGACAACTACGACCTGTGGTTTGGCCGTGGCCGCGTATACAACGCCATGAAGAACTACGACGAGTGCATCAAGTCGTTCGAGAAGTGCGTTGAGCTGCGTCCCAACGAGTACGAGCCCAACTTCTATGTTGGCTACTTCATCATCGAGAAGGCTAACGCACAGATCGAGACACTGAACGCTACCCCCAACATGAGCTATCAGCTCTACGAGGAGGAGAACGCCAAGATCAACATGGTATATGCAGAGGCTATTCCCTGGTTGGAGAAGGCCTTCGAGATCAACCCCCAGGACACCGTGACTGTTGAGTTCTTGAACATGCTCTGCTTCCGTCTGCGCGACATGGAGGGCATGATGGACAAGTACAACAAGTACCACGAGCTCTACGTTAACATGCGATAGAGACTACGCAAGTAGCATAAAACAATGGCTGACTAAAGCAATTTAGTCAGCCATTGTTGTATAAAAGAGTCTGTTATTAGAGTTGCTCGATACGCTGTAACAGAGGCGTAAAATCGGAATGAGCATCGGCAAACTCATCGTATGAGTGCTCCGACTGGCCCTCCTCGGGGACATCCGACACATACTTAACAGCCACAACGGGGATGTTGTCATAGAGCTCCGCAACCTGACAGATCGCGGCGATCTCCATATCGAACAGCGCGCACTCGACACCAAAGCGCGACTTAACCTCACGAATGATGTCGGCATTTACGAACGAGTCACCGGTAAATACCGTCTCGGGGTCCATACCACGCAACGAGCGAGGATCGGTAATCTCGGGACAGAAGCCCTCGGGGATGATGGCATCGTGATGTATGGCACGCGACGGCATGACGATGTCGCCCTGCTTACGGCCCAGTGCCGAAGCAGCAAAGCCCACAACGGCCAAGAGGTCGTACCTCTCCGCAGCAAGGGTCAAGGCGCGCGATACGCCGGCCGAAGAGAGTGCCTTGCCAATACCCACCTCCACAAGGTCATACTTATGCTTGAGCTCCGATGCACGATCCAGTGCATAGCGCATAGCGCGGTACTCGCGCGATGTTGGGGCACAAATCAACACTCGCATACTACCACCACCTTTTATAGACATCACCTATACCAAGCTCCTCGGCCTCGGTAGCTGTGAAGAGTGTACGCATATACTCGGCCATGGCGGCATTGGTGCTGTCGATGGCATAGAGACCGGGGTTGCCACACTGTATCTCGTTAAGTCCCACCACATCCGAAGCCGACTTCAAGGGGAAGGCCTCCTTGTAGACTCTGGCAAGAGCCAGGCGCACATCTTCGGCCTCGACATCCTGCATCGTAGAGAGGTAGAAGCCCGTCTTACAACCCATCGGGCAGAACGACACGATAGACTTACCGATCTTCTCGTCCAGACGCAGGTAGTAGGCCATAAGGTGCTCGATGGTATGTACCTCGCCCGAGCCCAGAGGGGCATGAGCCATAGGTGCACGGAAGCGAAGATCCCACGAACGCACCGAATAGTCGTCGTTGATGGTATAAACCGAACGCAGATAGAGACCTGCATCCAGCGTGCGATGATCCACATCAAATGATGAAACAATATTTTTCTTCATACGCTTTATCGTTTAATTAACGAGCAAATATACAAATTTTATTTCAATATCATACCTATACTTCACATCTTTACCATCGGAGCGATGGTTCCACTACATACTGCCCCTGCAAAGACCACGATATCAGGTGAGGCTATCTCAATTCTTTTTCATATCTTTGCCATCGGAACGATGGACCCACTACATGCTGCCCCTGCAAAGACCACGGCATCAAGTGAGGCTATCTCAATTCTTTTTCATATCTTTGCCATCTGAAATAAACTCGTATCCATAATGAAGTTTCGCACCGAAATAGAGATAGAGAGATGGTCACGCACCATAGGCTATGATGATAATATACTAACGCTCGGATCATGCTTTGCAAACAACATTGCAGAGCGACTTTTCAAAAGGCGTTTTCGCGTTGTGGCATCGCCCACGGGCATACTCTTCAACCCGGCCTCGGTGGAGCGCGCGATAAGGGCTATGCTCTCTCCGATGGCAATTGACAAGGAGAGCCTTGTATATCAGGATGGAAGGTACTTAAGCTATGACTTTCACTCTGCGATCTCGGGCCAAAGCCCCGCAGAGGCCGCCTCGGCAATGGAGCACGCCTTGAGGCTCGGAGGTGAGGCTATACGCTCGGCCGACCACATAATCATAACCCTCGGCACAGCGTGGGTATACCGTCTTAAGGCCTCGGGCGAGGTTGTGGCCAACTGCCACAAACAACCTCACCGACTCTTCAACCGCGAACTACTCTCGGTGGATGAGTGTGTGGCACTTTTGGAGAGCATCATCGGAGTTATACCCTCCACCACACAACTAATACTCACGTTAAGTCCCGTGCGACATATTGGCGAGGGTATGGAGGAAAACTCCTTAAGCAAGGCGGTGCTGCGCGTGGCAATTGACAAGATATGCCGACAGCACAACGAGGTGGTCTACTTCCCATCCTACGAGATTGTGATGGATGACCTGCGCGACTACCGATTCTATGCCGAGGATATGGTACACCCCTCGTCGGTTGCCGTGGACTACATAGCCACAAAGTTCTTCGATGCAAGCCTCTCGGAGCAAGCCAAGAGGCTGATGCCCAAGGCAATGGCCATAGTGCAAGCAGCCCAACACCGACCCCTCAACAGCCAAAGCGCAGAGTACAAAAACTTCTGTCAACGACAGCTTCAATCTATTGACGAACTGAAGGAGATAGATTTTACGGAAGAAAAGAGCTATTTTGAGAGAATGTTACAAATAAATTTGTAACTTTGGCCGAAATTTAGACGATGATGAGTTTTAGAATACTTCGACATACGCTTATCTGTTTGGCAATGATGGTGTGTTGCAGCATAACGGCCACAGCCGAACGACCACGCATGGTTATCAACCTGGTGGTAAGTGGCATGCATGCCAACGACTTGGTGCGTTACGAGCACAACTTCTGCAACGACGGCTTTAGGCGACTCATGCGCTCGGGCGTGGTATGCGAGGATGCACACTACGACTATGCGCTGACCTCGACAGTGGCGGGCCTGGCTACACTCACAACGGGTACGCAGCCCTCGACACACGGCATCGTGGGCCACAGATGGTGGAACTATGTCGACTCATCGCTCGTAGAGCTTATCACTGACCGCAAGGCACGCCCCGTGGAGTTCTCAACCGGCTCGGGCAACTACTCACCGCACCGCCTTGTAGCACCTACGATTGGCGATATGCTGCTGATGGAGGATAGCCAGAGCAAGCAGTTTACTATCGCCGTGGATGCCACGTCGGCAATCGTGCTCAACGGTCGCCGAGGTGTAGCCTACTGGGCCGAGACAAACCAGACACACTGGACAACATCGTCGGCATATCTGGAGCGTGTACCCTCATGGGTGGCGGAGTATAACCGCCACGACACCAACAACTTCTACACGCTGACACGCTGGACACCTCTGCACACAGCGGCATCGTACCGCAACAGCGAGGTGGCCGTAATGGAGGATATCACCGACAAGCAGACCAAGCTCCTCACGGATGTCAATCTAAAGCTTGCCAACACGCTCTATGGCCGCATGTGCTACACGCCGGCGGGCAACACGATGCTGCTAAAGTTTGCGCGCAGCCTCATAGCCCTCGAACATCTGGGACAGGATGGCTCACCCGACATGCTCAACATCTGCTTCGATGCCTCACGCTACATTGCCGAGACCTACGGCACGGAGAGCATCGAGTATGAGGATATGCTCTACCGCCTTGACCGTGACCTGGCCGAGTTCCTGACCTACGTCTACGCGCAGGTGAGCAACCCCGACCACATAGTTATCACCCTGAGCTCGGATCACGGCATGGCACCCTCGTACAACCCCGTGGGCGAGACACCGCGCGAGAGGTTCAACATCCGCCAAATGGAGGTTATCGTAAATGCCTTCCTCGGTGCTCGTTACGGCTCGGAGGACTACATACTCGGCACTGCAAACAACGCCATATACCTCAACCACGAGCTGATACTTAAGAAACGTCTGGTGCTGGAGAGCATACGCGAAGAGGTGGCAATATTTATGCTACAACTACGCGGCATAGCCACAGCTCTGTCGACCACAGCCATGCGCAACACCTCATTCTCGGAGGGTCGCACACGCCTTATGCAGCAGAGCTACTACGCCACACGCTCGGGCGATGTGATGTTCGACCTTATGCCGGGATGGATGGTCGAGGAGGATGGTATTCGCTCGTCGTCGCTCTCGGGCTACAACTACGACTCGCACATACCCCTGATCATCTATGGCGGAGGTATCGAGGCTCAACGCATCGACCGTGAGGTAAACGCCACGGAGTTTGCACCCACCATGGCCCACCTGCTGCAAATAGCTGCGCCATGGGCCTCGACGACAAAGCCCATGAAGGAGGTTACAAAGCGATAACTAAAGAGATAAACTACAAATAGACATATGACAGATAAAATTCAAGAGGATATTATCGAGGAGTTCTCGATCTTCGACGACTGGTTGGATAAGTACGACTATCTCATCTCGTTGAGCGACACCCTCGCGGAGATAGACCCTGCAAAGCGCAACGAGCAACACCTCATCGAGGGTTGCCAGTCGAGGGTATGGGTAGCAGCCGAGGTGCGTGACGGCAAGATGCACTACACGGCCGACAGCGATGCCATCATAACCAAGGGCATCGTAGCCCTGCTTGTAAGGGTGATGAATGGCCGTACACCGCGTGAGGCTGCATCGCTCGACCTCTACTTCGTAGATGCCATAGGCCTTGGCGAGAACCTGTCGCCCACACGCAGCAATGGTCTGCGATCGATGATTAAACAGATGAAACTCGATGCCGCGGCTCTGGCTGCGACCCTAAAAACCGAATAGTATGACACCCGAAGAGATACTCACTATTGAGAAGAATATAGTTCTCACGCTCAAGAACATATACGACCCGGAGATCCCCGTAAACATCTACGACCTGGGCCTTATATATGAGATCAGCTACGACCCATCGGGCGTGGCCGACATCATCATGACGCTCACCGCGCCCAACTGCCCCATGGCCGATCAGCTGTTGGCCGATATCAACCGCGAGGTGGGCAAGGTGGCAGGTGTGAGCAAGGTGAACATCACGCTCACCTTTGAGCCCGTGTGGGATAAGTCGATGATGAGCGAGGAGGCACTGCTGGAGCTCAACCTCTTCTAAAAACGACGACGAGGATGCACACCACGGAGGAGATAACACTCGAAGGGTTGCGCGCAGGAAGGTCTACGGCGGCGTGCAGCGAGTATATCCATCGCATAGATGAGATATTCCTCTCAAGTATGCTCCAGAAGTTGCTCTACGAGCGTCTTAAGCGCAAGAACGACGACATAGTAAGGATATTCCAATCGTCGCATAACGACTGGCACCAGACCCTGCACACGCTACTCTTCAGGGTTATAGGCGGCACATCGAACAGAGAGGCCTTCGAGGAGCTGTCGCGACGTGTCACATATCAGATGATAGCACGCGAGAGTAGCTCGCTACCCAACATCGAGGCTCTGCTGCTGGGTGGCTCCGGGCTCCTCGAGCTATACCCGAGCGACGAGCATGTCATGCGCCTAAAGCAGGAGTTTGACCACCTGCGTGTCAAGTACGACATCGAGCCTATGAGCTTCAAGGCGTGGCGGTTGACCAACATATATCTGCACAACCACCCCACGCTGCGCATAGCACAGATTGCCGCCTGCATGTACCAAAATACCATAACCATGGAGAGTATCGTGGCATGCCAGAGGCGCAGGGATGTATACCGTCTCTTCTCGGGTCGTGCCTCGCAATACTGGATCGAGCACTTCACACCCCACAACATAAACACGCCCATCACCCGACGAATAGGCCAATTCAAGAGCGATCTGCTGGGTATCAACTTTGTCGTGCAGTTGCAGTATGCCTACGGTAGCTACATGCAGTCTGACGGCATCATGTCGCGCGCGCTGCTCCTCCTTCAGGATATCCCCTCGGAGGACAATCGCTACATACGCATGTGGGATAGTCACAAGAGGGTTACACGCTGCGCCTACGACTCTCAAGCTATGCTGCAACTATCGCTCGAGTACTGCCTTAAGGATCGTTGCGAGGAGTGCCCGCTGGCCAAGCGACTTCTCAAGTCCTGCTCGCAGCACTAACATCTACTGGCCAATATAGCGTCAAAGAGGGGCTATCGCGCCCAAAACAGACCGTCATTTCCGCCACTACACTCCCAACATTTCGTGTTTTAAGTTTTTTTTACTATATTTGCACGATATATGCGCGCACGCCGCGTGCGCATAACGAAGTAGTGTATCAAAATATAATGCTATACAATGGATCTATTAACAAAAGTCATTAAACTCTTTTTCGGCTCAAAAGCCGACAAAGACCGTAAGGAGATTCAGCCCTATGTCGAGAAGATCAAGGCCATCTACCCTACCATCTCTGCCCTCACGAACGATGAGCTGCGTGCCCGCTCGGCAGCCCTGAGCAAGGCCATCGCCGACTTCATCGCAGAGGATGAGCGTCATATCGAGGAGCAGAAGGCCAAGTTGGAGCTGGCCGACACATCGCTTCAGGACAAGGAGCGCATATCAAAGGATATCGACGAGACCACAAAGCGCATAGACGACAAGATCGAGCAGAAGCTCGAGGAGATACTGCCCGAGGCCTTCGCCATCATGAAGGATACGGCTCGTCGTTTTGCCGAGAACGACAAGGTAGAGGTTACGGCCAACGACTTCGACCGCGACCTTGCAGCAGAGCGTCAGGATCTGGTAACCATCGAGGGCGACAAGGCCCTCTACAGCAGCCAGTGGACCGCAGGTGGCAACGTCATCAAGTGGGACATGGTACACTACGACGTTCAGCTCTTTGGTGGTGTTGTACTGCACAAGGGTCGTATCGCCGAGATGGCAACGGGTGAGGGTAAGACCCTGGTGGCCACACTCCCCGTATTCCTCAACGCACTTGCCCACAAGGGTGTACACGTCGTGACCGTGAACGACTATCTGGCACGTCGTGATGCCGAGTGGATGGGCCCCATGTACCAGTTCCATGGTCTGTCGGTGGCCTGCATCGACAATACACGCCCCAACTCTGCGGAGCGTCGTCAGGCCTACATGGCCGACATCACCTTCGGTACCAACAACGAGTTCGGCTTCGACTACCTGCGCGACAACATGGCCTCGGCACCCAAGGACCTTGTACAGCGTAAGCACCACTTCGCCATTGTCGATGAGGTCGACTCGGTACTTATCGACGATGCCCGTACCCCGCTTATCATCTCGGGTCCCGTGCCCAAGGGCGATGACCAGCTCTTTGCCGAGTTCCAGCCCGCAGCAAAGTATATCTACGACCTGCAGAGCAAGATGTCATCGGCCGATGTTGCCGAGGCAAAGCGTCAGTTTACGGCAGGCAACATGGAGGATGCCGGTAAGCTGTTGTTGCGCGCACACAAGGCGATGCCCAAGTACAAGGCGTTGATCAAGTTCCTCTCGGAGCCCGGCGTAAAGGTGCTGCTGCAGAAGACCGAGAACTTCTACATGCAGGATAACGAGAAGCGCATGCACGAGATCACCGACGACAACTACGTCATCCACGATGAGAAGATGAACTCGCTGATCCTCACCGATAAGGGTCACGAGGTTGCATCACAGCGTTTCGGCGAGGAGGGCTTCTTCGTGCTGCCCGACATCGGCGAGCGTATTGCCGAGCTTGAGAAGGCCGAGATCACGGCCGAGGAGCGCGCTCAGCAGAAGGATGCTCTGTTGGCCGACTACGCCATCAAGTCGGATCGCGTGCACACCATGAACCAGCTGCTCAAGGCCTACTTCATGTTCGAGAAGGAGGTTGAGTATGTGCTTATCGACAACAAGGTGAAGATCGTCGACGAGCAGACCGGCCGTATCATGGAGGGCCGTCGCTACTCGGATGGTCTGCACCAGGCTATCGAGGCCAAGGAGAATGTTAAGGTCGAGGATGCTACGCAGACCTTCGCCACCATCACCCTTCAGAACTACTTCCGTATGTACCACAAGCTGGCCGGTATGACCGGTACGGCCGAGACCGAGGCATCGGAGTTCTGGAGCATCTATAAGCTCGACGTGGTGGTAATTCCCACCAACAAGACCGTCATCCGTGATGATAGGGAGGATCTCGTATACAAGACGGCACGAGAGAAGTACAACGCCGTCATCGCCGAGATTGTCCGCCTTGTAGAGGAGGGTCGCCCCGTGCTGGTAGGTACTACGTCGGTGGAGATTTCGGAGCTGTTGAGCCGCATGCTCAAGCTCCGTGGCATCAAGCATAACGTACTGAACGCCAAGCAGCACCAGCTCGAGGCACAGATCGTTGCCGAGGCGGGACGTCGTGGTCAGGTGACCATCGCAACCAACATGGCAGGTCGTGGTACCGATATCAAGCTCTCGCAGGAGGTCAAGGAGCTCGGCGGTTTGGCCATCATCGGTACGGAGCGTCATGAGAGCCGTCGTGTAGACCGCCAGCTGCGTGGTCGTGCCGGTCGTCAGGGTGACCCCGGCTCATCACAGTTCTTCGTATCGCTCGAGGATAACCTGATGCGTCTGTTCGGCTCGGAGCGTATAGCCAAGATGATGGACCGAATGGGTCTTCAGGAGGGAGAGGTTATCCAGGCAGGCATGATGACAAGCGCAATTGAGCGAGCACAGAAGAAGGTCGAGGAGAACCACTTTGGTGTGCGTAAGCGTCTGCTCGAGTACGACGATGTGATGAACTCGCAGCGTGAGGTGATCTACACACGCCGTCGCCACGCCCTCTATGGTGAGCGTATCGACATCGACATGAACAACCTGCGCTACGACTACGCAACGAAGTTTGTGGAGGAGCACGAGGGTTGCTCGTTCGAGGAGTTCAAGTTCGACCTTATGCGCGAGGTGGCCGTTGAGACCTCGCTCAATGCCGAGCAGCTCGACAGGCTGAAGCCCAGAGAGATTATCGACTCCATAGTGAGCGACCTTGCAGCCCACTTCGAGCGTAAGGCTGTAGCCGTGGCCGACACGGTGCGCCCCACGATGGAGAAGATATACAAGGATCGCAAGGATCAGATGGATATGCGCATCGCCTTCCCGTTGACGGATGGTCGTCTGCGCTACTCTATACCCGTGGAGTTGCAGAAGTGCAAGGATAGCGACTGCGCGGAGATATACCGCGTATTTGCCAAGGTTGCTCTGTTCACCACCATCGACGATGCGTGGCGTGAGCACCTGCGCGAGATGGATGACCTGCGCCAGAGCGTGCAGAATGCCACCTACGAGCAGAAGGACCCGCTGCTTATCTATAAGCTCGAGTCGTTCCAGCTCTTCTCGAAGATGCTCGTCGACATCAACCGCGATGTACTTGCCATACTCAACAAGTCGTACATCCCCGTACGAGAGAACAACCCCGACTCGGTACAGCGCAACCGTGAGCAGCGACAGAAGGTCGATGTAAACAAGTTGCAGGCATCACGCATGGCGGCCGCCGCAGCTGCCGGCCAGGGCGACAAGGGTAAGACATCACCCATCAAGGTGGACAAGTCGGTAGGTCGCAACGATCCATGCCCCTGTGGTTCGGGCAAGAAGTACAAGCACTGCCACGGTAAGGGCATGTAACGCATGAAGATAACCCAAACGATGTAACTATGGGATACAAGGAGCAAAAACAGCATCAGTTTGATGTGCGCTACCTGCAGATGGCGCGTGTATGGGCCGAGAACTCATACTGCGTAAGGCGCAAGGTGGGTGCACTGCTGGTCAAGGATCGAATGATCATCTCGGACGGCTACAACGGCACGCCCGCAGGCTTTGAGAATATCTGCGAGGACGATATGGGTGTGACAAAGCCCTACGTTCTGCATGCCGAGGCCAACGCCATCACAAAGGTGGCCAAGAGTGCCAACAACTGCGACGGCTCGACGCTCTACGTCACCGCCTCGCCCTGCATCGAGTGTGCCAAGCTAATCATCCAGGCAGGTATCAAGCGCGTGGTGTATAGCGACCCCTACCGCAACGACGACGGCATACAGCTGTTGCGCAAGGTGGGTATCGAGTGCGTGCAGATCACCGTCGAGTAGAGCTAACAACCATAAAGAGTAAGAGCTTTGGCCGTGGCCAAAGCTCTTATTTTATCTACCCAGTAACCACTCCAGTGGCACATGCAACCTCTCCTGCCACGAGGCCTCACTATGCGAGTGTCCGGCAAAGAAGAGGCTCTTGTAGTTCGCCTCACCCCAACCCAGCGACTCGAAGAGCGCATCGACAGCCTGCTGATAGGGGGCATAGGCGGCATCGAGAGTCTGATCACCATAGTCCATGTAGACACGGTGCGACCCCACGTCGGGAAGGTTGTCGGCAAGGTAGTCACGGAAGGCCTGCGACCAGATGGGGGCCTCACGCTCAACATCGTCAATGGCCACGGGCGTATGTGTCGAAAGACAACCGGCAAGACCAAAGGTCGTGGGATACTCCGCCAGGGCATAGAGCGAGATCAAACCACCCATGCTTGAGCCCATGATGGCGGTGTTGGCCGCATCCGTAAGCGTTGAGTAGCGACTGTCGACAAATGGCTTAAGCTCCTCGACAATAAAGCGCAGGTAGCTGTCGGCGATGAACTTTTCGGGGTCAAACTTCGCAAAAAGCTTATCATCCGCGGGGAGGTAGTCCAGCGCACGCTCGGGCATGTACTCCGTGAGGCGATCGGTGGGATGGTTGTTGATGCCCACGACGATAAAGGGGCGACAGCGACCATCACGCTGCAATGCCGAGGCCACAGCATCGACATTCCATGTCTGACCATTCCACGAGGTGGTATCGTCGAAGAGCATCTGCCCATCGTGCATATACACAACGGCATACTTCACATCCGTGGAGTACTCCTCGGGCAGCCACACGAGTACCTCGCGCGAGGGTATATACTCCGACTCAAAGTCGGCAAAGATATCCAATCTGCCGGGGTCAGCATGCTGCACAGCTTCGCCCGAACTGCAGGAGAGAGCGAGGGCGCAAAGCATTAGAGAGAGGGTAAATCGCATATTCATAGCTTCTGGTTTTTAAGGTTTATGCCTAACAAAGGTATAAAAAATATGGCGATGCGCCATCCGCGACCAATAAAAAACGGGGATGACTAATGGTGTTAGTCATCCCCGTTTGAGGTTGAATAAAGTATTACTTCTCCATTGAGAGCTTCCACTCACCCTCGTCGTTGAGAACAACCTTAAGGTCCTCGGTATCCTCGCTCTCGTCGCCATAGACCAGCTTAACGGTAACAACAGCACTCTTGCCATCCTCGGCCATAACCTCGTTGATAGCCTCAACACTCTTCAGACCACCCTTGGCCTCCATCTGGGGAACAGCCTTCTCCTTAATCATTGAGATGATCATGGCCTTGGCCTGTGCAAGCTCCTCCTCGCTCTCGACGTTGTACTCGATGGTCTCGGCAAACTTCTCATAGTCACCATCAATAACATAGTTGTACGAGTCAACAGCAACATCGCTGGGAGTAGCAGAGCCACCACACGATACCATAAACACAGCTGCTACAACAGCTACAATTGCATAGATTTTCTTCATAGTTGTAAAGTATTAAGTTAATAAATAAGTGTTACTCTTCGCAAGTGACTGCTACGGGTAAGGTCCGACGGCATGATATAGTCGCCCGACATACCCGGGAAGGTCACGGCACTTCGACGACCCTCGCTCAACGACACGCCACCCAAGCGGTAGACATACTCGACAAACTCGGTGCAGTAGAGCGATGTGGTATCACTCAAGTCGTAATCGTGGTCAAAGTGCACCCCCGCCCTCGATAGACGGCGGGCATTGGCTACGGCAATGCCGACCACACTATCCGCGACAATCGGGCGATACAGCCCGAAGTCCGCCTCGGCATAGCGACCAAGAAACGATGCCACGCTCTCGCACTTTACCCTGTCGTAGTCACCATCGAAGTCGGGCTCGTGAGGCACAGCATGCACAACGCACCACTCGCCATCGAGCATGGCGACAACACCTACATGGGAGTACATGCCCTCCCTATCTGCGGTTGTGACAATGCGGCCGACAACACCCGTACCGCGACGAAAGAGCAGATCGCCCTCCTTGAGTTGGGTGCACAGCTCATTGTAGCTCTCATCGCTCAACCCACGCTCACGGCCACATCCGAGGCCAAACATAAGCAGAGCACACAGCAGTGCATTTAACAGAACTCTTACCATAATACAAAGGTAGTCCAACCGTGGGGTTAAAACAATATCACAACAGCGATATTGATCTAATGAAGGGTCGGTTTTGTTTATTTGACCATTTAAGGAGGCGGCATTTAGGATAAAAATAGGAGTTTTTCGAAAAAAAAGTGCGAAAAAAATTTGGATTTTTAAATCTTTTGGTTGTATCTTTGTGATATCAAAATGATATTACTATACAACGACACTCGAGCATACTATTGATAATATATAGGTAACCTTAAAACTTTTGCAATATGAAAACTAAAAGAGATCTCTTAAGCTACATCTTTGGTGGCTGGTCGTTGGGTAAATTATGGGTATGGCCATGGAAGGCCGAGGCGTGGCTAAAGCGTACTCCGAAACGCAACCCCGACATCAAATTCTAAAACGACATCGAATAGTTAAACCTTAAAAAAACATCGAGAATATGGAGAACAAGAATTACACCTACTCGGGTTGGAAGCTCAACGGCTTCGTAGCCCTGATCGTAAACCTTTTGCTGGTTGCAGCTGCCGTAATCTGCATCGTCAAGCTCGCCTCGAGCGAGGTCTTCCTGCCCGGCTATCTGGTCGGCTTCATCCTGCTGGTCATAGCTTCGATACTGATGCTCTGCGGTTATGTGATGCTCGAGCCTAACGAGTCGCGCGTGCTGCTCTTCTTTGGCAACTATCGCGGTACGTTCTACAACACCGGCTTCTGGTGGATCAACCCCTTCATGGCGGCAAAGAAGCTCTCGATGCGCGCCCGCAACCTCAACGTAGACCCTATCAAGGTGAACGACAAGGCCGGTAACCCCATATTGATCGGTCTGGTAGTGGTGTGGAAGATCAAGAACGACGGTGCCTACAATGCCGTATTCGAGATTGATGCCCCCGTGGAGATTGGTGCAACAGGCTCTAACACCCGCATGAACGTACTCGAGAACTTCGTTGCCGTACAGAGCGACTCGGCACTGCGTCAGGTTGCCGGCATGTATGCCTACGACGAGAACTCGAACAGCTCGAGCGACGAGGTTACGCTGCGCTCGGGTGGTGACGAGATCAACGACCGCCTTACAGACGAGCTCAACGACCGCCTGTCGATTGCCGGTATCGAGGTTATCGAGGCACGTCTGAACTACCTGGCCTACGCCCCCGAGATTGCAGCAGCTATGTTGCGCCGTCAGCAGGCCGATGCCATCATCTCGGCACGCGAGAAGATCGTCGAGGGTGCTGTATCGATGGTTAAGATCGCCCTGGAGCGTCTCTCTACCGAGGAGGTTGTCGAGCTTGACGAGGAGCGCAAGGCTGCCATGGTGAGCAACCTGCTCGTGGTGCTCTGCGCCGACGAGGCTGCACAGCCCGTAGTGAACACAGGCACACTGCATAACTAATAGCCACAAACTCTCCCCCATAGTTATGGCTAAAGAGTCAAATACCCGCAGCTTCGTACTTCGTATAGATGGCGAGACGATGGATGCCCTCGAAAAGTGGGCAGCCGACGAGTTTCGCAGTACGAATGGACAGCTGCAATGGATAATTGCCGAGGCCTTGCGTCGTAGCGGGCGCAAGCCTCGACAAAAGAAAAAGTCGATGGAGGATGGTACAAATGAAGAGTAGATATAGCATCGGGAGGCTCAACTACCGCACGATAGAGTCATTGGCAAAGCGTCGTCTGGGCAAGAGTCCTGACGAGGGCAAGCTGCGCATAGGCGACATAATTATATGCGCCGCAGTATTCATTCTGCCAAATTACGGTATTCTTCCAAAGGATATACCTCAACGAATGGAGATACAGACATGTATAGCTGTAGCCATAATGTTCGTAGGTATATTTCTCAACCTCTACCGCATGGCACCACGTCCATGTTGGACAAAGGCTACATGGTCAGTAGGCGCCATAGCTACTGTCTTCTCTACCCTACCCTGGATACTCTACCTCGCAGGTGAGGCAGAGCTAACATTGGCGCGCAACCTATCACTGTGCTCGATTGCAGCATGGGTGGTATTCATCGGTTGCTTCCTGCGTTTAAGATACATACGACGTCGCTCACAACGCGATATTGCGATGATACGTCTACGCGAGAAGCGTCGTCGCGCGCAACAATATCGTTAATAATATGGCTACGAAGACCCTTATACTCATACTGCTTAACATCGTAATGTTGGCATTTGCACTGTTCACCTTCCTGGGCAAATTCGACAAGTGGTACTTATGGTCACTACCCAAGGAGGAGCACTCGGAGGTAAACATCAGACGATGGCGAATACTGACATCGTCATCGATAGTGATTATGCTTGTGGTGATTGCTCTGATGAACGTATTGCATGTAGAGAAGTACATCGACTTGGTTCTACTTGCACTGGCAATAGCTGCGGGAGTGATAAATGCAGTATGGGTAAGAAAAAAGAGATAGAGTATGAATATGGAGATTGTAATAAGTGCAGTGCTACTTGCCGTGTTTACAGCTCTGGCGGCAATTATGCTGCTTGGCAAGGGCGACTTTCTGATTAAGAAGCATATACGGGAGTCACAGAAGTACAATATTCACCGCTTGAGGGTGATACATGCTGCGACCTTCATTCTGGTAGGCATAGCCATGATTTTAGTCCTCTGTCTTCCTGATAAGCAGCATATAGCCATACTTGTAATAGTCCCTGCGGCAATAGTGTTGGCGATACTGCAATTCACCTGGGCAAAGCGCGAGTAACGAATAAAAGCCTGTCATGTGACAGGCTTTTTGTTTCTAGGAAGAGATAGGAAGTAATAGGAAGTAATAGGAAGTAATAGGATATTTCGGGATAGCATAAATATCGGCCGACTACCCTATCAAGTCCCATCAAGTCCTATTAAGTCCTATCAAGTCCTATTAAATCCCATTAAATCCCATTCTGTCTGCGCCCTTTTTCAACCGCCCCTTTACGCCTTGACACGGCAGCTACGCTACTCGGCATTGGGCAATAAGCGACGATGCACTATGCGGTAGTGAGGCGCGTAGGCCGAATTAAACTGCCGGCTGTGGTGCACGACATACTCGCCACGGCGCATCAACGCCTCCAACGCCACAGAGTCCTGCTCGAAACCATCGAGGCCCTTCAGCCTTGGATAGCAACGCTCCACAATCGTCGTCCACTCTCTATGCCACGCCGCGAGAGCCACACTGTCGGGCTCACCGCAATAGGCGGCACTGCGAACAAAGCTGTCGGCAAGCTCCTCGGCAGTGATAAGACCATCCCTCACCGCACGGAGGTCGACACGCACAAAGCGACCGCGCCAGCCACAGCTCTCATAGTAGTCAGCGGCTGCGCCCGTGCACTCGGCAACCTCACGCTCGACATAGGCACGAACACGCTCCTTGCTTGCAAGCATATGTGCTACGCCAAAGCGATCCTGAAACATCGACTTGTAGACGTCCTGCAACGTAGCCTCGGGGTAGCGGTCGAGCATAGCATCAACCGCTCCCTGCATGGCTATTCAGTCAATATTTACAAGCTCATAGCTCTTTGAGCCGAGGCCAATCTGCTCGGCATAGTCAACGATATGGGTGCCGTGGCGCGACTTGATACGCTCCAACAACGGGCCATTGTCGTTACCCTCCTCGGGGGTGATGTTAAAGACGATGTCGAGGCAGGCCTGATCCAAAGCCACAGGGTCGGTAGAGGCCAAGATGCCCACATCCTTAAGCAGAGGATCGGCCGGATGAGAATCGCAGTCACAGTCGATCGACATATTGTTCATCACGTTGATATATACGATCTTACCCTCACCAAAGTAGTTGTGTACCGACTGCGCAGCAGCAGCCATAGACTCCAGGAAGCCAATCTGATCACCGGTGAAGCCCCACATCTCATCGGGGTTCTCGGTATTACCCACCGAGTGGATGTAGGCCTTGCCATTGCGCGAAGCCACACCGATAGACTGGTTCTTCAACACGCCGCCAAAGCCACCCATGGCGTGACCCTTGAAGTGGGCGAGGTTGATCATAAAGTCGTAGTTCTCGATATTCTTACCCACAAGGTTATACTTGAGGTGTGTGGTATCCTGCACCGGCAGCTTGATCTCGCCATCGGTATCCATGATGTCGACATCGGCAATCTCGAAGAAGCCGTGCTCACGAGCAGCCTTGAGGTGCTCCTCGCTCGAGAAGCGACGACCGCGGTAGGCCGTATTGCACTCGACGATAGTACCCTCGACAGACTGCACAAGCTGACCTATAAGCTCGGGCTTAAGGTAGTTCTTACCTCCGGGCTCGCCGGTAGATATCTTGACAGCCACGCGGCCCTCGGCCTCCACTCCCAACGCCTCATATACACGCATAAGGCCCTCGGGGGTGATCTCCGTAGTCATATAGACCTTCGGAGCGTCGTTCAGCTCGGCAGTGGTAGCACCGCCACAAGCAGCGAAAAGCGTTGCACACGCCATAATAGTTAAAATCTTTTTCATAGTATTGTCATTTACGTCTATCTCTTCTCCTCATCGCTCCACTCCGAGTAGGGATGCGACCGCAGGTGGGAGTTGTAGAAGCGTCGCTCGCCCGTCACCTCGCGGCCCAACCACACGGGAGTGGCAAACTCCTCGTCTGCACTGCGCAGCTCGACCTCGGCGATAACAAGGCCCTCGTTTTGCCCCGCAAACTCATCCACCTCAAAGGTGTGACCCTCGTAGTTGACCAGCCAGCGACGCTTGTCGATGAGTGCACCCTCGGCAAGCTGAAGGAGCTCCATCGCCTCCTTCGCCTCGATGGGGTGCTCCCACTCGTAGCGCGTGAGGCCACCATCACGCGACGGGCCCTTGATCGTAAGCCATGCGCGGTCATCCGAGAGGCGCACACGCACCGTGCGACGACCCGAAGCTATGTAGCCCTGCACAAGGTGCATAGAGCTGTGGGCAAGGTGTTTATACTCGCCCACAACCATAAACTTACGCTCTATCTCCTGTGCCATCTGCTACTGCTCGTAGGCAAACATAGGATCCCACGAAGGCAGCATGATGGGCTCCTGCTCCAGCAGCTTAAGTGTCTCGGCAGGTATATACTTGCGGTCGACAACAACGCGGAACATATACTCCTCAAACCACTCGTCGGTCATGATAAGGTTACCCTGCCAGCCGGCCTGGGCACCCCAGCTATTCTCGACCATCCACTTCTTGGCATTGCCCTCCTCGTCGAGGTCAACAGCGATGAGTGTCATGGCGTGCGACGAGCCACTTGCGAAGGTGCGCACACGCTCCTCCTTATTCATGGGGAAGTCAACACCCATCAACGACTCATAGTCGTAGCGGCTCATATCGAGCGTACCCTTCTTGCGGTCGAGGAACTTGCCAACATCGCACGAGAAGTACATCGCCGTGTTATCCTTAATCGAGGCTATGGCAAGAGCCTTAACCTCGTCGATGGGCAGGTTCAGGTAGAGCCAGTTATCACCATCGTAGACGTGGCGATCGTAGTCAATCTCATAGACCTTGTAGTACTCGCGCGAGGGGTCGTTCATAACCATCACAAAGTCCTTCTCGAGATCCATATCACCGAAGTACTCCTTATAGAATGACTTGGGGGTGTAGCTCTTGGTCTCTACGGCGTTGCCATCCTTGTCGCGACGTGTCCACTCAAACTCTGTGGGGGGAACACCAAAGGCGCGCACGAGCATCGAGTATATCTCGGTGAGCATCTGCTCCTTGAGGGCTGCGGGGGCGCGGCGATCCTTCTGATTGCGCAGCTTGAGGCCATACTCACGCAACTTGAGCTTCAACAGGTTAGATATTGCCGCCGTGTTATTCGACTGATAGTTCTCGGGCATAACCTCCGCAGGCACAACACCATACTTCATCACGAGGTTCGACACACCGGTAAACTGACCGCCATCGTTGAGCGGATTCTTGAACAGCCACTCCACCTGACGATCCTCCATGGGCAGGTGCTTGGTGTCGATGACGCCCTGCAGGAAGAGGTTGCACTTCTCGAGCTGGTCGTAGAAGAAGAGGTAGTTCTGCGAGAACTCCATCGAGGCGAGTTGCTGCTCATCGATCATCTTGGCACGCAGCACATTAAGACCCGTGAAGAGCCAGCAACGACCCGACTGATGCTGGTCGGTGATACCCTTGGTCTTGACGCGGTGCGAGAAGTGGGTGTCGATCATCGCGAGGTTGTCGGCATTGACGGCCAACTCCGAGATGGGATTTACCGCCATGGCGTTGCGTGCAGCCTTCTCGGCCTGCGACGACTGGTGGTTCTGGCGAATGTTCTGCAGCATAGCCTCCGAGATGCCACCACCGGGCTGCTGTGCGCTGACCGATGCTACGGCGAGCACCGATACAGCTAATGTAAGAAGTTTTCTCATAGTTATTTAGGTTAATATTATCGTTTCATCAAAATAGTTGCTCGGCGTAGAAGTAGAGCACGGCCCACACCACAAACCTGCCACCCTTGCCCACCAACATCCACACAGCCGAGGGCAGGAACTTGGCCTTGAAGAAGCCCAACACAATGGCAAAGACATCACCAATAAATGGTACCCATGTGAGCAGTGCCAGCCATGAGCCCCACCTATCGACATAGCCCTTGTAGCGTTGCAGCGTCTCATGCTTAACCCTGAACCAACGCTCGATCCACTCCAGCTTGCCGAGCCACCCTATCCAGTAGGAGGTGAGGCCACCGAGCCAGTTGCCCACCGTGGCCACGGCGACCGTGGGCACGGCAGCACCACCCAAGGCGAGCATACCCACCACCAGCACGTCGGAGCTGAAGGGCACGACGGTAGCCGCGAGGAACGAGCCAATGAAGAGGCCTATATATCCGTAGTCGAGAAGTGATTCCATACACGTTGCAATATCAAACAAAGATACAATAAAAAGTCGAGATAAGCACTATTTATTATAAAAATGGTATTTTTTTGTAAAAAAATCGGTTTTACGTTACCACTTTCCCAAATTTTAACTACTTTTGTTTGATGAATGTGTCATAGTGTGTGGCACACCACAAGCATAGAGGATAAACCTAAAACATAACTTAAGTAAAACCTACTCAATGAAGCGCATTTTGGTTTTGGGTGCCGGCGGTCAGATCGGATCTGAGTTGGTACCATATCTGCGATCAATTTATGGTGCATCGAATGTCGTTGCTACCGATGTTAAGCACAATGCTGTATTGGCCGAGGCCGGCCCCTTTGAGGCTCTCGATGCCCTCGATGCCAAGCAGTATGCAGAGCTTGTAGACAAGTACAAGATCGACTCTATCTTCAACCTCGTAGCCCTGCTGTCGGCTACCGGCGAGAAGAACCCCCAGCTCGCTATGCGTATCAACATGGGCGCACTGGAGAACTCTCTGGAGATTGCTCGCGAGAAGAACTGTGCGGTCTTCACCCCCAGCTCTATCGGAGCCTTCGGTGGTGACTTCCCCCGCGACAAGACACCCCAGGATACCGTCATGCAGCCCAACACCATCTATGGTGTATGCAAGGTTGCCGGTGAGTTGCTCTCGAACTACTATCACAGCCGTTTCGGCGTAGACACCCGCTCGGTACGCTTCCCCGGCATCATCTCGAATGTGACCCTGCCCGGTGGCGGTACTACCGACTACGCTGTAGAGATCTACTACGAGGCTGTCAAGGGCAACAAGTTTGTCTGCAACATCGCACCCGACGTATATATGGATATGATGTATATGCCCGATGCACTGCGTGCTACCGTTGAGCTTATGGAGGCAGACCCCTCGAAGCTCAAGCACCGCAACTCGTTCAACATCGCTGCGATGAGCTTCACTCCCGAGATCATCCGCGAGGTTGT
>CALGRZ010000101.1 GCA_937880705.1 uncultured Alistipes sp. | reverse complement strand
GTATGGCTCGTACCAAGGAGTCTTTGGAGAAGGCTATCGTTGAGATTCAGGCTCTGCGCAAGGAGTTCTATGCCGACCTGAAGCTCGTAGGTACCGAGGATTCATTCAACGTGGAGCTTGAGAAGGCACTCCGTCTGGAGGACTTCCTGGAGCTCGGTGAGCTTATGGCTCGCGACGCCTTGAACCGTGAGGAGTCGTGCGGTGGTCACTTCCGTTCGGAGCACCAGACTCCCGATGGTGAGGCCGATCGTGACGACGACAACTTCTCATACGCTGCTGTTTGGGAGTACAAGGGTATCGACAACGTGCCCGAGATGACCAAGGAGGCACTCGACTACGAGTTCATCAAGCGTGCAAAGCGTAACTACAAAGACTAATCATTTGACGTTGAACCTTTAATAAAGACTAATTATGAATTTCAAATTAAAGATATGGCGTCAAAGAGACGCCAAGTCACAGGGTAAGTTCGAGATGTACGAGGTTAAGGATATCTCTGCCGACACCTCATTCCTCGAGATGATGGACATCTTGAACAACAACCTTATCCACGAGGGTAAGGAGCCCGTAGCCTTCGACCACGACTGCCGCGAGGGTATCTGCGGTATGTGCTCGTTGCACATCAATGGCCACGCTCACGGCCCTTCACAGGCTGTGACCACCTGCCAGATGTATATGCGTAAGTTCAAGGATGGCTCGACCATCGTTATCGAGCCTTGGCGTTCGGCTGCTTTCCCCGTAATCCGCGACCTCGTAGTAGACCGTGGTGCTTACGATAAGATCCTTCAGGCCGGTGGCTTTATCTCGGTTCGTACCAACTCGGTACCCGATGGTAACGCTATTCCTATCCCCAAGAAGGATGCCGATGAGAGTATGGATGCTGCCGCTTGCGTAGGTTGTGGTGCATGTGCTGCAACATGTAAGAATGGCTCGGCTATGCTCTTCGTAGCTGCTCGTGTATCGTCACTGGCCAAGCTGCCCCAGGGTAAGGTTGAGGGTGCTCGTCGTGCCAAGGCCATGGTTGCCAAGATGGACGAGCTGGGCTTCGGTAACTGCACCAACACAGGTGCTTGCCAGGCACAGTGCCCCAAGCAGGTATCTATCGCTCACATCGCACGTCTGAACCGCGAGTTCCTGGCTGCGAAGTTGGCCGACTAAGCGGGCGTCATACGCCGAAGAAAAAGAGTGCTGTGGACTCCACAGCACTCTTTTTGCATTTTACATCGTCATGCTCTATCGCTCGCCCCACTCGGGATGCTCTATCGCTCGCCCCACTCGGGATGCTCTATTAAGATGCCGCACATCTCAACAGCGCGTTGCGATACTTGCAGACATAGCTCCTCGATGCTTCGGGGTTGGAAGTAGAAGCCCGGGGATGCCGGCAGGATGATGGCTCCGGCCTCGGTAAGTGTTGTCAGGTTGCGCAGGTGAATAAGCGAGTAGGGGCTCTCGCGAACAACCATCACGAGGCGGCGACGCTCCTTGAGCATCACATCGGCAGCGCGCTCCAGCAGTGTTGACGATATGCCCGAGGCTATGCGACCCACGGTGCCCATCGAAGCCGGCACGACAACCATCGCATCCCATCGTGCCGAGCCACTTGCCGGCGATGCCCACATGTCGTTGAGGGCGTATCGCTCGATACGCTCGCAGTGGGGTAGTGTGACACCCTCGGCACGCATAACATCCTCGGCATGGGCCGATAGTATGAGACCTATCTTCTCCACCTCGTTGTGGGCGATAAGCAGCTCGAGGGTCTGGCGGGCATATATGGCACCACTCGCACCCGTTATGGCAACTATTATCTTCATTATAGCTCGATGATTTTACACTCCCAGCCCCGCTCGCGCGCTATGCGTAGCACGGCGGGCAGGACATAGCTCATGTTGCGGAACGACTTGGCACTGTCGTGGAACGACACTATGTCGCCTGCACGCAGATCCTTTATTGTACCCTTCAGACAGCTCTTGGGCGATAGCGCACGGTTGTAGTCGCGCGTGAGCACGCTCCACATCACCACCCTGTAGCGTTGTGCCACGGTGCGTAGTTGTGAGCGTGTTATCTGGGCGTAGGGCGGGCGGAAGAGCTCGCTCTGTACCAAGTCTGCCGCGAGGTCCACATCCTCGATATAACGCTCCAGCGACATACCAAAGCCCTTCTGGTGCGAGTAGGTGTGGTTGGCAACCTTGTGCCCACGCTCAATGATCATCGCGTAGAGGTCGGGGTATAGCTCGACATTCTTGCCCAACACGAAGAAGGTCGCCTTGGCGTTGTACCTATCCAACATGTTGAGTATCCACTCCGTAACACCCGGGGTGGGCCCATCGTCGAAGGTCAGATAGAGACCTTCGGCATCATCCATGCGCCATATCATCTCGGGTAGCAGACGGCGCACTATACCTGGAGGGTTAATTCGCATACTTACTTAACGTACATGAGGCTGTTGTGGTCACAAAAGTAACTTTTTTTTCTCAATTCAAAAAATATAACTACCTTTGTATATGGCTTAATGTCGCTTTTGCGCGCTATTTGCGCATTCAACGATAAACCAATCTGTTATGAAACGCACGTTTTTGATTTTTGTTGCCCTTGCGGCTCTGCTTTTTGTAGGATGTACCACACGCACCTCTATTGCTCCACGCACGGCGGATGGTAAACCCTATGATATCGTTGTTGTCTGCCCCAACGATGCGTGGCATGGCGCACTCTCGATGGCCGTGTGCGATATGCTTGAGGAGGATGTTCCCGGCCTTACACGTCCCCAGGGCTACTTCAATATCGTGAAGCAAACCGACGAGCGTGGCCTCACGGATATCGACCGTAGATGTTGTAACGTGCTGCGCTTGAGCATCGATCCGGCCTATGTGACCCCTTCAACGTCGGTGGCCTACAACGTCTATGCCCGTCCGCAGACCATTGTCGTGGTCAAGGCTCCGAGTGCCGAGGTTGCCACTCGCTATGTCGAGAGCTCGGCTGCTGCCCTGCGTGATATCTTCGAGCGTGCCGAGCGTGAGACGAGCAACAACTACTACCGTGCTGCGGCCTCGGAGCAACTTATGGCCGACTTTAAGGCGCATACGGGTATCGAGATGGTCATCCCGAATAACTACTATAAGGCTACGACGCG
Source organism: uncultured Alistipes sp. (assembly GCA_937880705.1). Next base: position 8,848 of record CALGRZ010000101.1, on the reverse strand, counting down.
CGACAAGGAGTTGCTGTGGTATATCCGTGACTACACCAAGAAGGCGCAGTATATCTTCGCCTACTCGTATGACTATACCTCTGCGGAGGATCTCAGCCCCGAGTGGATTATGCGCAGCATAGCCAATAGGCTCTATACCATCCCCGGTGAGCTTGCAGGCTCATATATGGGTGTCAATGAGGATGGCCCGGCCATCGTCGCCGACATCGAGGTCAACGGCCGTAAGTGGCGCGAGCTGCGTGGGTGGTGGGAGGTTAAGGGTGACTTTATGGGAGGCCCGTTTGTGAGCTATACCACACTCGATGAGACCAATGGCCGCCTCACGACGATACTCTTTGCGCTCTACGCCCCCGAGGAGGGTCAGCGTAGCCCTCTGCGCGAGCTGGAGCACCTTATCTACACTGCGAAGTAGTCCTGCGGCATAGTCGCAACGCTGCACACGCCCAAGAGCTTATCAACGAAGCACACCGTGTCGCGGTTTTTGGGGGCGTTGCGGCCATGATAAATACCTCGGAAGCAACAAAATATAAGGGGCTGTCCCTTTCGAGGACAGCCCCTTGTGTTTTAAGTCCCTACGACTCGGCATTACTTAATGCGCTCGTAGTACTCGCGGGTGCGGGTGTCTACGCGGATCTTGTCACCGGTGTTGATGAACAAGGGAACCTTGATTGTAGCACCTGTATTTACCGTAGCAGCCTTGAGTGAGTTTGTCGAAGCGGTATCGCCACGAACACCGGGCTCGGTGTAGGTGATCTCCATATCGACGATGGGAGGAAGCTCGGCCGAGAGAACGGTCTCCTTCTCGGTGTGGAACATAACCTCGACGATCTGACCGTCGGCCATCAGGTCGGCGTTGTTGATCAGGTTCTTGTCGATGTTGATCTCCTCGAAGGTCTCGGTGTGCATGAAGTGAGCACCGAGGTCATCCTCGTAGGTGAACTGGTAGGGGCGACGCTCTACGCGCACCTGCTCGATCTTCTGCGATACTGACGAGAAGGTCTTGTCGAGTACGTTGCCGTTCTCGAGGTTCTTGAGCTTTGAACGCACAAAGGCGGGACCCTTGCCGGGCTTGCAGTGCTGGAAGTCTACGACGATGAAGGTCTTGCCATCCATCTCGACGCACATACCAATCTTAATGTCTGCTGCTGTGATTGTCATAGTTATATCTTTTTATAGTTAAATTATATATTCGATTTTCAATACTTTACCTCTATAAAGACGCGCAAAGATATAAAAATATTGCTAATTTACAAAAAGTAGAGTATGCTATTTAGCCTCCGTCTGCTACTCTTGCAGTGCCTGCCAGAGCATATCTTTGAGTTTTGTGATATTCATATTTGCCACCGACGATATGAATACCGACTCTATGCCCTCGGGCAGGTGGCTTTGCATCTGCTCTATGAGCTCGTCGTCGAGCATGTCGCACTTGGTTATGGCCAGCAGGCGACGCTTGTCCAGCAGCTCGGGGTTGTACTGTGTCAGCTCGCCGAGCAGCACCTCGTAGTCTGCTGCTATGTCGTCGCTGTCGGCAGGTATCATGAAGAGCAGCACCGAGTTACGCTCGATATGTCGCAGGAAGCGTGTTCCGAGGCCGCGACCCTCGTGTGCGCCCTCGATGATGCCGGGTATGTCGGCCATCACAAATGAGTGGTCGTCGCGCACCGATACGATGCCGAGGTTGGGCTCGAGTGTTGTGAAGGCGTAGTTTGCGATCTTTGGCTTTGCTGCCGACACTACCGAGAGCAGTGTTGACTTACCTGCGTTAGGAAATCCCACGAGGCCCACGTCGGCCAGCACCTTAAGCTCGAGGATGAAGGCACCCTCGGCACCCTCCTCGCCGGGCTGTGCATAGCGTGGTGTCTGGTTTGTTGCGGTCTTGAAGTGCCAGTTTCCCAGACCTCCGCGACCACCCTTCAGCAGCACGAGTTTCTCGCCATGCTCGGTCACCTCGCCCACCACCTCGGTGTATGTCTCGCCCGTCTCCTCGTCGGTGAATACCTGCTTGGCTACGGTGCCCAGGGGTACGGGTATGATGATATCCTTGGCGTCGGCGCCTGTTGAGCGTGCTCCGTGTCCATTCTCACCATCTTCAGCATATTGGTGACGCTTGTACTTGAGGTGTATGAGTGTCCAGTACTGGCTGTCACCCTGCAGGATGATGCTGCCACCCTTGCCGCCGTCACCACCATCGGGGCCACCAAAGGCCACGAACTTCTCGCGGCGGAAGTGGCACGAGCCTGCGCCGCCATGTCCCGAGCGTGCAAATATCTTAACGTAATCTACGAAGTTTGATCCAGCCATAGCTATATACACTTTATTTCAAGGTGCAAAGATATAAAAAAAAAGTGGAAAGGGAAAAATTATTTGCCGTTGGCACCTATCATACAACTTCAAACATAAGGGGCTGTCCAACAAGTTTGTTGTGACAGCCCCGACATCAGTAGTTTAAGGTTGTGAGGTTTATGGGATACTATTTTTCGAATTTTGCTTTAGCCTTCTCGATTTGACGCTTGATGATATCCATAGAGTTATCTATAGCCTCCTCGAATGTGAATGCTCGCTCCTCCACGCGGATGTCGCTACCCGGAACGTGGAGCGATACTACTACTACTTTGTTGCCCTTCTCCGAGTCGGGGTCGAGGCGTAGTGTCACCTCTACGTTGCCGGCTCTCTCATCGACAAAGCGATCCAATCTATCCATCTTCTTCTGAATAAAGTCAAGCAACTGCTGGCCTGCGTCGAATTTCACTGACTGAATCTGTACGTTCATAGCTCAAAAGTATTAAGTTATAGTTGTGTGGCTGTTCGCGTGACTGCCACTGTCTTAGTCGTTGTTTGGTCGCCTCACCTCTCTTTACACGCCTCTCTTCACACACCGCTCTGCCACTCCTCTTGCGCTCTCTCTCGTTCCTCTTTTGGCCCTCTCTCTCTCTCTTACTCTCTTACTCTCCCTCTTGTTTGCCCTCTTGTTTGCCCTCTTGCTTGCTCACCTCTTTTTCGGCCCTTCGGGTTTCGCGGGGGTGTGTGGTGTTGTAGACCTCTTTGAGCTTGCGGATGCTGTTGTGGGTGTATATCTGTGTCGCTTTTAGCGAGCTGTGCCCCAGCAGCTCCTGTATCTCGCGTAGGTCGGCCCCCTCGTTGAGTAGGTGCGTGGCGAAGGTGTGTCGTAGCACATGGGGCGATCGCTTGCCCTGTATGCCGGATGCCGTAAGCACTTTATCTACTATTCGTTGCATTGTGCGTAGGCTTATTGGCTCACCTTTCTTTGATAAAATTAGTGCTTTTTTTGGATATATGCAAATATTTTGCAAAGAAATTATTTTATGGTACTCTTTTATTGCGTGGGCCGTTGTGGAGTGCAGAGGCACTATGCGTTGCTTGTTGCCCTTGCCCGTTACGCGTATGGTGCTGTAGTCGGCTGCTATGTCGCCCCATGTCGCGCCGTGGAGCTCGGCCAGACGTAGCCCTGTGGTGTAGAATATGAGCACTATCGTGGCGTTGCGCATGGCGTCAAACTCATCGGATGCGACCTCTTGCTTTATCTGCTCCACGACATCTGTCATGCGGCTCTCTGCTACGAATGTGGGCAGGCGGTGCGATGTGCGGCTCTGGTGTATTGTGGATACCACGTCGCGTGACACATGGCCGTGCGCCATCATCCAGTGCCATAGCGTGCGTATGGAGGCTATGGTGCGATTTACCGATGTCGCCTTGAGCTTGCGCTCCTCGTAGAGGTACACTATCCACTCGTTGATGTCGTCGCGCCCTATCCTCTCGGGCTCGAAGGCTTCGGGTGCAATGGCCATGTAGCGCAACATGTCCTCTATGTCGCGGCGGTAGTTACGCACCGTGAGGGGTGAGTACCTGCGCTCGGCCTCGAGCCATACTATGAAGTCATCTATGAGTGTCATAGTTCGGGGATGTGTAGGTAGTGGCCCTCGCGCTCGAAGTAGATGCCTGTGTTGTCGCACTTTATCCTCTCGGGGGCTACATCACCCAGGGCTATGGTGCCACGGAGCGTTGCGCAGCCCTTGGCGATGTGGGCTATGAGGATGTGTGTCGTGCCATCGTGCCGAGCTATGGCATATATCTGCCCATCACCGAGCAGGTAGCAGGGCGAGGGTAGCGTTGTCGTTGTGCCATTGCTGTCGACGATGGCTATGTGGCTGCTGTGGTCGCCGTGTGCCTCCACTATCAGGATGTCGCGCCCCAGCGTATGCTCTATGGTGACGTTGTAGCTGCCATCCCACCTGATGCACTCCTCGACCATCATCTGAAGCTCGGTGGTGGGTTGCTCCGTGGAGCTATGTAGTCGTTGCTGATCTACAACCTTGTGGTACTCGGCTGCGGTGATGTGTCGTGGCAGTCGCTCTACTGCCCACGGCAGGGTGTGGTCAGGCTCTATCATGTTGCCCAGAGCTATGGACTCCTCGGCAAATGTGGCGCAGCGTATGAGTGTGGCTATGGCCTCGCCGTGGCGACGCATGAGCTTACGTCGCTGCAGTGGGCGCAGCAGTGCCGTTGTGGGCCTCTGGCCGTGTGCCGCAAGTGTGGCTATGTTGTAGGCGTAGTTGTATATGTCGTAGTGGTGCTCCTCGTTCTGCCACGCGGTGAGGTGGTAGTCGGGGTAGGCCGTAAGCATCGTGAGATCCTCCTGCGCCGTGCTGCCATCGCTCTGGCGCAGCTGCTCATATATATAAAGGTATAGCGAGGCCAGCCGTTGATCCTTTGTGGGTGTTGTCACCTCGTGCCATAGTGCCTCGCGTGTGGGGGTGTCGACATTGGCAATGTCGGCGTAGTTCTCGCGCAGCTGTGCCGATATGCGCTTCGAGGCGAGTATCTGCTGCTGGCGACGCTCGTCGAGCTCTACCCATGGCCGTTGTGCCGCAGCCATAGTGACCGAGGCCATAGCCAGGAGTATGAGTGTCGCCCGTCGCATCGCTACTTGAAGAACTTGTAGTGGAAGAGCAGAAGATATACCACGGCCACGGTTATGTACGAGTCGGCGACGTTGAATACAGCACCAAAGAAGTAGCCGTCGGCACCCACCAGGAAGTCGAGCAGCGCGGGGCAGTTCTCCCACTTAAATAGTGGCAGGTGTATCATGTCGATGACCTTGCCCGTGAGCAGTCCTGTGCCCTGCTCCTCGATGAAGAGGCCGTAGAACGTGCTGTCTACCATGTTGCCTATGGCACCGGCCAGGATGAGCACTGCACCTGCAAGTACACCCTTGGGCACCTCGTCACCCTTCTGGATGAGGTAGTGTATGCCGTAGCACAGTGCCGCGATCATCACCAGACGGAAGCAACTCAATATAATCTTGCCTATGTTGCCACCGCCAAGCTCCATGCCGAAGGCGAAGCCGGGGTTCTCGACATAGCATAGGTTGAACCACTTGAAGACCTCGATGCTCTCTCCTACCTCGAGGTTGTGGTGCACAAGGAGCTTGACAAGCTGGTCGAGGGCTACAAGGATGATAACCCAGAAGGTAACTTTATATCCTGTTGCAATTTTCTTTAATGCCATAATAATCAATCATTTAACACGTTTTACAGCCTCCTTTGGAGGCTCTTTGCGAAAAAAAGTAAATAAATTTTTCACAAATATACGAAAAATTAAAAAAAATATACTACTTTTGTGACCTGAAACGATGCCCAGGTGGCGAAATGGTAGACGCGCTCGTTTCAGGTGCGAGTGCTTAACGGCATGTAGGTTCGAGTCCTATCCTGGGCACAAAGGCTGATTTCCAAACGGAAATCAGCCTTTGTCGTTCAGGATAGGACTCGGAATGTAAGGAATGTAAGGAATGTAGGGAGTTTAAGGAGCTTAGGGAGTTTAGGGAACGAGCTAACAACTAAACTCTAAAAACTAAAAACAAGCAACTAAACTCTAACAACTAAAAACTAAAAACTAACAACTCTCATTTACCCAATGGTGTGCATTCTAATCGAGGCCTTGATAAGAGCAATGGCTCGAATACGGCTAATCTCAACCTCCTTGTCGGCGTGGTGCTGATTCTGGCTAACAAGCTTTACATAGCCCTCGTGATCAGACTTCTGCACATACTTTACCGTGATATACTCCTCGCCATCAATATCTATCGAGAGTAGATACATATCGCCCCAAAAGACATCTCGGACATCGCTAAGTTGCTTATAAAGAACGATATCGCCACTCTTTAACAAGGGATACATCGAGTCGCCAACAATATATATCGCACCATCACACTTGGGCAAGTTCGGAATATGGATATAATTCACGGGCTTAGCCTCGGTCTGGTCGGCAAAGAGGGGTACAAGACCCGCTGTGCCCTCGATAGAGTAGAGGGGCACGCTCTGCAATGGTAGCGAGCTGTCGGTGCGGTGGGTGTAGGCCGTTAGGTCGGGGTCAGCATTGAACATCTTGCCCTTGCCCGACTCAATCCACTCAGGATTGACATTCAAATCTTGAACTAAGATATTCTTGTTGCGGGTCGAGAAGCCTGCCTTGCCTGTCTCTATCATCGAGAGGGCAGCTTTGCCGATGCCAAGTCGCTGAGCAAGTTGCTCTTGCGTTAGATTTAGCTGTTTGCGTATAAGTCGAATACGCTCGCCTATGGTCATCATATAAAGAAAATTTATGTTAAAAATTTATACCAAATACTTGACAAAGTAAGATTTTGAACTTATATTTGCACTACAAAGTTAAGCAATTTATTTTGTTTTGCAAATTATTTTACACTTTATTATCAAAAAATCAACTATGTACACAATCTCTTCTAAACTTTACCTTGAGGTTTTTGAGAGTTTGATGGCGCAAATTGCAACAAAAGAGTTCTTCTCTGGGCGTGTTGATTTGACCTTTGGCGACACTCTTTGCTCGCTTGTCTGCACCGTTGTGGTGCATCGTGGCACGGCCGAAGAGGGGGCTTCACTGAGGCCCGTTCATAGCATCGTTCCTGTGTGGTGGGAGTTTCACACAACGCAGGGTGGCGAGGAGGTTATCAACGACTTCTCGTTTCGCGAGATGGTTGCCTTTGCTCTCTAAATCAAACTTTTAATCCTCGCCGATGGGCATTTTCTCTCCTTACGAAGCGATGCCTTTCCCATCGGTCGCCGACCTTGCATATCGCCTGCATCGGGGCTGTCGGCACAAAACTTTTCATACTATGAAGACACAACACTTTTCTCAGCAGGCTCATACCTGCTCATTTATCGACTTCGCCCAAAAGGTATACCCCTTCTTGGAGTTTACGCCATTCCATCGCACCTATTATAATATATTGGAGGCCTACGCCACTGGGCGAATTAAGAAACTTATAGTATCTGTTCCGCCACAACACGGCAAGAGCGTAGGTGCAACAACTCTACTTCCCGCCTATATGCTCGGCCTTGACCCCGATTGCCGTATCGCTATCGCCTCATATTCGGGCACTTTGGCATCGAAGTTCAACCGCCGTGTTCAGCGCATCATCGACTCAAGGGAGTATGCCGAGATCTTCCCCGATACGACAATCAAGCAGGGCACGAAGCCCACAGGCTATATTCGCACTTCCGACGAGGTGGAGATTATTGGCCGTAAGGGTGAGCTGATATCGGTGGGTCGTGAGGGCTCGCTCACGGGAAATCGTGTAGACTGCTTTATCCTCGATGACCTCTACAAAGATGCTATGGAGGCGCAGTCGCCTGTGGTGCGCTCCAACTGCTGGGAGTGGTATACCTCGGTGGTGCGCACCCGTATGCACAACACCTCACGCGAGCTGATTGTATTTACCCGTTGGCACGAAGAGGACCTTATCGGCGAGCTTATGCGCTCGGAGCGATGCCGTATGCTCAGGTCGTGGAGCGATATCGACAAGGTGGAGGATGGCGAGTGGCTATATCTTAATTTTGAGGCACTTAAAAGCTCGCCACCCACCGAGATAGACCCTCGCACAGAGGGTGAGGCGCTATGGGAGGCTCAGCAGAGTGCTGCGCTACTACGCAGCAAACGCCAACTCGACCCTGTGCGCTTTGAGGCGATGTATCAGGGCCACCCCTCATCGCGTGAGGGTCTGCTCTATGGCGATGCCTTTCGTGAGTACGACACCCTGCCTCGTGATATTGTGGCACGCGGATGTTATACCGATACGGCAGATTGTGGCGATGACTATCTGTCGTCGGTGGCATACGCCGTAGATACCGATGGCACAATATATATCACGGATATGGTATATACGCAGGAGAGTATGGAGGTAACGGAAAGGCTTGTCGCTGAGATGCTTATGCGTAACGATGTCCGCCGTGCCTATATCGAGAGCAACAATGGTGGTCGTGGCTTTGCTCGCTCGGTGCAACGCCTTGCCCCTAATGTTAAGGTCGAGTGGTTTCACCAAAATGGCAATAAGGAGGCTCGCATACTGTCGAACTCAGCCACCGTTGTCCACACCCTGCGCTTTCCTCGTGGGTGGCACCTGCGCTGGCCAGAGGCCTACGCCCACCTCACAACATTTAGGCGTAATGTACGCTCCAACCGCCACGATGATATTGCCGATGCACTCACGGGAATTGTCGAGAAAGAGGTGTCGGCATCCTTAACGGGCAAGTGGCAGAAAATATCCTTTATATAGGTTCTGTTTTCTCTTAATTTTGCATCATATAATGCTCCTTTAGCTTTCATCACTTGCAATAAATATCCTCTTAGGTGATTAAAGCTAAATCCTTTTTGGTATCTTTGTAGGATGCTGGGTGAGAGTTAGTGTACACCTTGAGCATATTAATTAAAAATACTGATATATTGATTTTTACAATCGGATTATATATCTTTACATCCATAAATCGGAATTTAATAGATATGGAATTACAAACCCAAAGATTGTTGCTGAGACCTT
>CALGRZ010000100.1 GCA_937880705.1 uncultured Alistipes sp. | reverse complement strand
CACTTGGGCATCGAGAAGCCCATGCACTCGCACCATAAGTTCAACGAGCATGCCACGGTAGGCCGTGTGGCCGAGAGCATCGCCCAAGGTCGTGATGTGGCTCTGGTGTCGGATGCCGGCACACCCGGCATCTCGGATCCCGGCTTTTTGCTTGTGAGGCGTTGTGTCGAGGAGGGTATCGACGTGGAGACACTGCCCGGAGCTACAGCCCTCATACCCGCCGTGGTGCAGAGTGGCTTTCCGTGTGACAGGTTCTGCTTCGAGGGCTTCCTGCCCCAGAAGAAGGGTCGCATGAAGCGACTTACGGAGCTGGCCACCGAGCCGCGAACACTCATCCTCTACGAGTCGCCTTACCGTGTGGTGAAGTGCCTCGAACAGCTTGCCGAGACCTTCGGCAAGGAGCGTCGTGTGGCGGTGGTGAGGGAGATAACCAAGAAGTTTGAAGAGACCGTTCGAGGCACCATCGAGGAGGTGCTCGACCACTTCAAGAGCCACGAGCCCAAGGGCGAGTTCGTAATTGTTGTGGCGGGATACGACGAGAGTAAACCCGGCAGGGAGGAGTAAGCCGCAGGAGGTACTATCATGGCAAGATTGAGCGTCGTCATACTCAACTGGAATGGCCGCCACCACATGGAGCGATTTCTGCCCTCGGTGGTGGAGCACACGTCGGGTGATGCCGAGGTCGTTGTTGCAGACAACGGCTCGTCGGACGACTCGCTGGCGTGGTTGCGTATGAACTACCCTCGGGTGAGGGTCATTGCGCTCGATCGCAACTATGGCTTTGCGGGGGGCTATAACCGCGCTTTAGAGCAGCTGTCGGCAGAGTATGTCGTGTTGCTCAACTCCGATGTGGAGGTTGTTAGTGGGTGGTGGCAGCCGCTTGTCGAGCTGCTGGACGGTAACGCGCGCATAGCTGCCGTAGTGCCCAAACTTCGCTCGGTGGGTCAGCGTGACAGCTTCGAGTATGCGGGTGCTTCAGGTGGCTTTATCGACTATCTGGGATACCCCTTCTGCCGAGGACGTATACTCTCGACCGTGGAGCGCGATGAGGGGCAGTATGACCAGCGTCGTGAGATATTCTGGGGTAGTGGCGCAGCACTATGTTGCAGGCGTGAGCTCTACCTCGAATTGGGGGGCTTGGACGAGATGTTCTTTGCCCATCAGGAGGAGATAGACCTGCAGTGGCGTATGCAGCTGGCCGGTTACAGCATCTATGTGGAGCCTCGCTCGGTGGTCTACCATCTGGGAGGGGGTACGCTGCCGGCATCGCCTGCGAAGGTATATCTTAACCATCGCAACAACCTGGCCATGCTCTATAAGTGTGCCTCGCCCATGCAGCGTTGTGTGGTGGCTGTGCTACGCCCTCTCACCGATATGGCCGAGGCCGTGGCGCACCTGTTGATGCTCCGTCCCCGCATGGCGTGGGCCGTGGTGCGTGCCTGGTGGTCGTTCCTTTGTTGGCATCGTCAGCTGGCCACGAAGCGCAGGGAGGTGCTGCGCCTAAAAAAGCCCGTGGGCATATATCGCTTTTCGATTATTATACGTTATATCATAGGTTTTCACAAGTTTAACAGAGTGATGTGATGAGACGACTCATAATAATGCCGACATACAACGAGCGGGAGAATGTCGTGAGGATGATACATCGCCTCATGGCCATGCCCCAGCTCTTCGACCTGCTTATCGTCGATGACAACTCGCCAGATGGCACTGCCGAGTTGGTCAGGGCGGAGCAGAGTCGCTATGAGGGGCGTTTGCACCTGCTCTCGCGCAGTGGTAAGCTCGGCTTGGGCACAGCCTATATTGCCGGCTTTCGTTTCGCCCTTGAGCATGGCTATGACCGTGTCTTCGAGATGGATTGCGACTTCTCGCACAACCCCGATGACCTGCCACGCCTGGATGCGATGCTCGATGAGAGGGATGTGGCCATAGGCTCGCGCTACTCGCAGGGTGTCAATGTGGTCAACTGGCCCATGGGACGACTGCTGATGTCATACTTCGCCTCGAAGTATGTTCGTGTGGTGACCCGCATGCCGGTGTGCGATGCTACGGCGGGCTTCGTGGGCTACCGTCGTGAGGTGTTGCAGACCCTCGACCTCGACCGCATAGAGATGAATGGCTACGGCTTCCAGATAGAGATGAAGTACTCGGCATGGAGGCTCGGCTTCAGCATCGGTGAGGTGTCGATAATCTTCATCGACCGCGAGGCCGGCGTGTCGAAGATGTCGTCAAGTATCTTTGGCGAGGCATTCTTCGG
>CALGRZ010000099.1 GCA_937880705.1 uncultured Alistipes sp. | reverse complement strand
TTCCGGCGGGATTCGAACCCACGACCCACAGCTTAGAAGGCTGTTGCTCTATCCAGCTGAGCTACGGAACCATCTCTGACTACCTCCAACGCCTATCTCCCATCCATCACAAGGCCCCAAAAGGTGCCCCATCATGGCCCTTAAAGTGGCTCTTCGGTAGCTTTTGCGCTGCAAAAGTAATTAAAATATATCAATTTGCAAAATCTTTATTGCTCACTCCACAATTTTGTCGGTCAGCTCCTTCGCCAACTCATAGTCATAACCCAGGCTCATGGCGTAGCGCAGCAGCTTGCCTCGCAGCTCATAGTCGTTGGCCGCCTTCGTAGTACGCATCTTGCGTTGCAGCCTCTCGGTGAGCCTCTTCAGCTGGCTATCGTCGTCCAACGTGGCCAGCGCACGCTCCACAATATCTCGCTCCACGCCCTTGGCGCGCAGCTGCATGGCTATCTTGCGGGGGCCCCAACCCGCGAGGCCGCTCTTCTCGCGAGCGTAGGCCTCGGCATAGCGGCTGTTGTCGATGAAGCGCAGGGCCACAAGGCGATCTACAACGCCCTGCTGCTCGGCCTCGGCAACGCCCCAACTGCGCATCAGGCGTCGGGCATCACCCGTGCTCTTCTCGGCACGCGCACAGAGCCGCATAAGTGACTGCAGGGCCTCGGCAGCCGTCTTGCTCTTGCGCTGGCGTGGCTCGGGGCTCATCTCCTTGTCAAACTCCGTCTTGCGCATATCATCCTCGGTTTATCCCTAAAGTCGTGGCGCAGCACCACATCGTCGTAGCCCTCGGCATGAAGCATTGCCACCATGGCCTCGGACAGCTCTTCGTATATCTCGAAGTAGAGCCTGCCCTCGTCGGTGAGCATACCCCGCGCCGTGCGTGCTATGGCGCGATAGAAGCGCAGAGGGTCGTCATCGGGCACGAAGAGTGCCAGCGATGGCTCATGCTCCGTGACATTGGGGCGCATGGCCGTGCGGTCAGCCGCAGGAATGTAGGGCGGGTTGGACACTACGATATCTACTTTAGTGTCAAAATTTGTCGAAAAGTCACCAAGGGCATCGCCCTCTATGAAGTGGACATTGGGTGCAAACATTGCTCCATTTCGGCGCGCTATGGCGAGTGCCTCGGGCGATATATCCATGGCCCACACCTCGCTATGTGGTACCGCACGCGCCAGGGCTATGGCGATGCATCCGCTGCCCGTGCCGACATCCACGATGCGCTCCCCCGAGTGGCTATCGGCCACTATCCACTCGACCAGCTCCTCGGTCTCGGGGCGCGGTATGAGCACACCCTCGCAGACCTCAAGCGAGAGATCCATAAAGTCGGCGCATCGGATAATATACTGCACAGGTCGCCAACGGCGCAGGTCGGCAATGATGTTGTCTATATCGTTGATTATCAGCTCTTCGTTAGGCTCTACGAGAAGTTGGTTGCGTGTGATGTTGCCGCGCGACGTGATGATCATCTCGGCAATCTGGCGCGCCTCCTCCTCGCCGTAGAGCTCTGTGGCTGCGAGGCACAGCTGGCGGAATATCTCACGACGTGTAGCCATTATCCGCGCAGTTTAAGTTCGGCCAAGGCGATGGCCACGACAGCCTCCACGACCACCGCGGCGCGACGTGCTATGCAGGCATCATGACGGCCGCCTATACGCAGTGTTGACAGGTGGCCACGCTCGAAGTCGAAGGTGATCTGCTCGCGTGCTATGCTCGGCGTAGGTTTTATGGCCACGCGCACAACGAGGTCGTTGCCGTTGGTGATGCCGCCGTTTATGCCACCCTCGTTATTGGTTTGTGTGGTGCCCTCGGCATCGATGATGATGTCGTTACGCTCGGAGCCTCGCTTGGCAGTGCCACTGAAGCCGTCACCAAACTCCACACCCTTAACTCCGGGTATCGAGAAGAGCAGGTGGGATATGATGCTCTCGGCAGAGTCGAAGAAGGGCTCGCCCAGTAGTGCTGTGACACCCTTCACGCAGCACTCCACAACACCGCCTATGGAGTCGCCCTCGCGCTGTGCTGTGGCTATAACCTCCTCAAAGTGAGCGGGGTCGCTGATACCTCCCACCTCAATGAGGCGTGTGGCGTATTGGGCTGTGGGTACTATCTGCTTGGCTACGACACCCGCCGCAACAAGGGCTACGGTCATACGCCCCGAGGCCATGCCTCCGCCACAGAGGTTGTACTCTGCACCATACTTGAGGCGTTGTACGCGGTCGGCATGCGAGGGTCGTGGCTGTCGCTCGAGGTGGCTGTAGTCGGCGGAGCGTCTATCTCGGTTGTGGAAGGTGATGGTGAGCCTCTGTCCTGTGGTCATGGACTGATCGTCAAGTCCTTCGATATGCGGCACGTCCTCCTCGTGGCGTGATGTCTCGCCCTTTAGCGTTGGGCGACGACGGTCGAGGTCCGAGGCAAAGAGCTCGGCGGGGAGGTGTATGCCACGGGGCACACCCTCAATCTCGATGCCGAGTTCGGGGGCGTGTGATGTGCCGAAGATGGTTAGGCGCAGCGTATTGCCAAAGCTGTTGTTCACCTCTACTTATTGTTTTTCAGCATTGCCATATCCTCGAAGAACGAGGGGTAGCTCTTGGCAACACATTCGCGGTTTTTGATCTTTATCTCCTCCTCGAGGCGCAGTGCTGTGACGGCCAGCGACATGGCTATGCGGTGGTCGTCGTGGCTATCCACATCGGCGGGGTGGGGCGTGCCACCCACGATGCGCATGACATCCTCGTCGTAGTCCAGTTCGATGTCTATGCCGAGCTTATGGTACTCGTCGCGCAGTACCTCGCCACGGTCGCTCTCCTTGCCTCGCAGACGTGCGATGCCGTATATTGTCGACACGCCCTCGGCGGCTGCGGCAAGTGCTACAAGAGAGGGGAAGAGGTCGGGGCACTGTGTTGCATCGAACGAGAAGGCCGTAAGGGCTCTATGTGCCACGGTGATAGAGTCGTGCTCGATGACTATCGAGGCTCCGGCGCGCTCCAGTGCGTGGCAGATGGCCGTGTCGGCCTGACGCGACAGGGTCGATATGTTACGCACGGTAACCTCGCCGGCGATGGCGGCAGCAACCATGATTGTTGCGGCTGCCGACCAGTCGCTCTCTATGGTGTAGTCCACGGCCTTGTAGTGCTGTCCGCCCTCGATGTAGAACTCCGAGTAGTCACCCTCGTGGTACATCACCTCCACGCCAAAACGCTTGAGCGTGTCGAGGGTCATGTCGAGGTAGGGTGTCGACACGGCACCGTGCACCTCCACCGTCGTATCCTTGTCGGCCATGGGTAGGGCTATGAGCAGTCCCGTTACGAATTGTGACGACATGCGCCCATCGACCGTCACGCGGCCACCGCGCATGGGGCCGTTGACCTCTATGGGGAGCCTTCCGCCGCCATCGCGCACCTCCACGCCGAGCTCCTTCAGGGGCTCGATCATCATCGACATGGGGCGGTGACACAGCGTGCCCTCGCCACGGATGGTTATAGGCGTGCCGACCAGGGCTGCTATGGGTGTAAACAGGCGTGCTGCCAGCCCCGACTCACCCACGTTGATGCAGTCGGTGCGGTGGTGTAGGCCGCCTTGGATCTCTAATGTGTTGTCGTCGATGATTGTGACTTGTGCACCGAGGCTCTCGATGACCTCGATTGCCGAGCGTGTGTCGCGACACAGCTCGATGCCGCGCAGTGTGGTGCGGCCGGTACATAGAAGCGATGCGGCCAGCGCACGTTGAGCGTAGCTTTTGGAGCAGGGTGGTGTTATCTCACCTCGCAGTTGGTTCCCTAAGGGGATGGTACTATCCATAAAGATTAATCGTTGTTGTCTGTTTCGTCGTCATCATCCTCCGCATCCTCCTCCGAGGGTGATACATGACCCAGGGCGCGCAGAGCCTCCTGACGCTCGGCCTCCTCCTGTGCCTTGCGCTGTCGTGCCATCTGGGGCGATGTGCGCAGCTCGAAGTTGCGACCCAGGTATACGCGACGTACCATCTCGTCGTTGGCAAGATCCTCGGCCGTACCCGTCTTTAGGATCTTACCCTCGTAGAGGAGGTATGTTCGGTCGGTGATGGCCAGCGTCTCGTCCACGTTGTGGTCGGTGATGATCACACCGATGTTCTTGTCCTTGAGCGTACCTACGATGCTCTGGATATCCTCCACGGCGATGGGGTCCACACCGGCAAAGGGCTCATCCAGAAGGATGAACGAGGGGTTGATGGCTACGGCGCGGGCTATCTCGGTGCGGCGACGCTCACCACCCGAGAGCTGGTTACCATAGCTCTTGCGCACCTTCTGCAGGCGGAACTCCTCGATGAGGTTCTCGACGCGCTCCCTCTGATACTCCTTCGAGTAGGAGGTCATCTCCAAAACGGCGCGAATATTGTCCTCGACCGAAAGACGGCGGAATACCGATGCCTCCTGTGCGAGGTATCCCACGCCCATCTGTGCGCGGCGATATACGGGCAGGTCGGTGATGTCGGTAACCTTGAGGTTGTCATCCTCGAGGTAGATGCGACCCTCGTTGGGTTTGATCAGACCCACGATCATATAGAACGTCGTGGTCTTGCCGGCGCCGTTTGGGCCGAGCAGACCGACGATTTCGCCCTGCTTAACATCGATGGAAACGTGGTTCACGACAGTGCGTGATTTATAAGATTTTACCAGCTCGCTTGTGTAGAGTCGCATAATTTATTTACAAATTTTTCACAAAGTTATTACAATTTTACAAAAAATTATATTATATTTGGGTAAATTTTTTAGCACAAAAAATTATGGACACCCAACAAGGAGGTTTGTTACACGATAAGCTACGCGAGTATTTTGGTTTTTCTTCGTTCAAGGGGAACCAAGAGGCGGTTATTAGCAATGTCCTTGCCGGCAAGGACACCTTCGTACTTATGCCCACGGGTGGCGGTAAGTCGCTGTGCTATCAGCTTCCCGCGCTGATTATGGATGGTGTGGCGATTGTTATCTCGCCCCTTATCGCCCTGATGAAGAACCAGGTGGATGCTATGCGCACCTTCTCCACGGAGTCGGGCGTAGCCCACTTCCTCAACTCGTCACTCAATAAGTCGGCCATAGCGCAGGTACGTCAAGACGTGCTCGATGGCCGTACCAAACTACTATATTTTGCCCCCGAGTCGTTGACCAAGGAGGATAATATCGCCTTCTTGCGTAAGATCAAGATATCGTTCTACGCCATCGACGAGGCACACTGTATCTCGGAGTGGGGTCACGATTTCCGCCCCGAGTATCGCCGTATACGCCCTATTATCAACGATATTGGCACTGCACCGCTCATCGCCCTCACCGCGACGGCAACGCCCAAGGTGCAGATGGATATCCAGAAGAACCTCGGTATGACCGATGCCACGGTATTCCGTTCATCGTTCAACCGCCCCAACCTATACTACGAGTTGCGCCCCAAGCACAATGTCGACCACGACATCATCCGCTTCATCAAGCAGCATGACGGCAAGAGTGGTATTATCTACTGCTTGAGCCGCAAGAAGGTTGAGGAGCTTGCCGAGTTGCTTATGGCCAACGGCATCAAGGCTCTGGCCTACCACGCAGGTATGGATGCCCAGACCCGTGCCGACAACCAGGATGCCTTCCTGCACGAGAGGGTAGATGTCATCGTGGCTACCATAGCCTTCGGTATGGGTATCGACAAGCCCGATGTGCGCTATGTCATCCACTACGACATCCCCAAGTCGTTGGAGGGTTACTACCAGGAGACGGGTCGTGCCGGTCGTGATGGTGGCGAGGGTCACTGCCTCACCTTCTATAGCTACAAGGATATCCAGAAGCTCGAGAAGTTTATGCAGGGCAAGCCCGTTGCCGAGCAGGAGATCGGCAAGCTGCTACTCATGGAGACGGTGTCGTATGCCGAGAGCTCGATGTGTCGTCGCCGCTCGCTGTTGCACTACTTTGGCGAGGAGTACACCGAGGCCAACTGCGGCAGCTGCGACAACTGCTGTAACCCCAAGCCCAAGGTTGAGGCTCACGAGGAGATGCAGCTGGCACTGGAGGCCCTCAAGGAGATTGGCGATAAGTTCAAGATCGACCACCTCGTGGCTGTGCTCATGGGTAAGATCACGGCCATGGTCAAGAGCTATGGCCACAACAAGTCCGAGCTCTTTGGCGCAGGTCAGGATAAGGATGCCCGTTTTTGGAATGCGGTGATACGTCAGGCACTGATCATGGGCTTTGTCGACAAGAATATCGAGAACTACGGCCTCATATCGATAAACAGCCGTGGCGAAGAGTATATTAAGAGGCCCACGAAGGTGACCATCACCCTCGACCACGACTACGATGCGGAGGATGAGAGCACGCAGATGGGCCCGATGAAGGGTGGCGGAGCTGCCGACGAGGAGCTCTTTGCCATGCTCAAGGATCTGCGTAAGAAGGTGGCCAAGCAGAACGATCTGCCGCCCTATGTCATCTTCCAGGACCCCTCGTTGGAGGATATGTCTATACAGTACCCCATCACCCTCGAGGAGATGCAGAATATCTCGGGTGTAGGTGCGGGTAAGGCGCAGAAGTATGGTGCGGAGTTCATCAAACTTATCAAGGCCTATGTCGAGGAGAAGGAGATCATCCGTCCCCAGGACCTTGTGGTTAAGTCCGTGGCCAGCAAGTCGAACAACAAGATATTTATCATCCAGTCTATCGATCGTCAGATGGACTTTGAAGATATTGCCCGTGCCCGTAACCTCGACATGGACGAGCTGCTCACCGAGATTGAGGCTATTGTCAACTCGGGAACAAGGCTCGACATACAGTACTACCTCAATACGTTGATGGACGAGGATAAGGTTGAGGATATATACCTCTACTTTAAGGAGGATGCCGAGAGTGACTCGCTCGATGCCGCCATCGAGGAGCTTGGCTCGGAGTATAGCGAGGAGGAGATACGTCTGGTACGCATCAAGTTTATCTCCGAGGTTGCCAACTAACTTTTAAGAGGGTGAGTATGTCGGAGGTTAGAGCAAAGAAGGCGTTGGGTCAGCACTTTTTGACCGATCTGAATATAGCGCGCAAGATAGCCACGTCGCTGTCGGGCGGAACACCCGAGGCACCCGATAAGGTGCTGGAGGTGGGCTGTGGCATGGGTGTGCTCACGCAGTTTCTGCTCGAGCGCAACGACATCACGACCTATGGTGCCGAGATCGACAGCGAGTCGGTGGAGTATCTCCACGCCCACTATCCCGACTTCGCACCGCGCCTCAC
>CALGRZ010000098.1 GCA_937880705.1 uncultured Alistipes sp. | reverse complement strand
GCTCCTCGTTAGGCTCCATATCGCCAAAGTACTTCTCGATGATGGCAATCATCTCGTCGGGGTCGAAGTCACCCGAGAGGCAGATAGCCATATTGTTGGGAACGTAGTAGGTCTTGTAGAAGTTCTTGATATTGGTAATCGAGGGGTTCTTCAGGTGCTCCTGCTCACCCAGCACGGTGTGCTGGCCCGAGGGGTGGTTGGGGTAGAGAAGCTCCAACATGCCATAGTAGACCTTATTGCCATCGCGCGTAAGCGACATGTTGTACTCCTCGTATACGGTCTCCAACTCGGTGTGGAAGCCACGGATGACGTTGTGCTTGAAGCGGTCCGACTGTACCTTCGCCCAGTTCTCGATCTGGTTAGAGGGGATATTCTCGACATATACCGTCTCATCCATAGATGTCCAAGCATTGGTGCCCTCTGCGCCTATAGCCGACATCAGCTTGTCGTACTCGTTGGGGATAGAGAGCTTCGAGGCCTCGTTTGAGATGCGGTCAATCTCGGCATATATAGCCTTGCGCTCGGCCTCATCCTCCGTTGCGCGATATACCTCAAAGAGTCGCTCAATCTCGTCCAACAGCGGCTTCTCGGCAGCGTAGTCCGACGTGCCGAACTGCTCCGAGCCCTTGAACATCAGGTGCTCGAAGTAGTGGGCCAGACCTGTGGTCTCGGCGGGGTCGTTCTTTGCACCTGCACGCACAGCGATAAAGGTCTGGATGCGGGGCTCCTTGTCCAATACCGACATGTAGACCTTCAGGCCGTTGTCGAGGGTGTAGATGCGAGCATCCATAGGATCACCCTTGACACTTTCGTACTCCTTCGTGCAGCCCGCAACAAGGGTGATGGCCGCCACGAGGAGGGTCAGAAATAAGTTCCTTCTCATAGTGTATAAGTATTAATAGTTAGATTCCAAGTAGCTCCTCTGCGGTGAAGGGCTCGCCACGCAGGTAGTCGATATTCTCCTTAAGCTGCTCTACGGAGCTGGCTCCGATGAGTGCCGACGTCACACCACGTTGTGCCAGCACCCAGCCTATGGCAAGTGTCGAGAGCTCGGTCTCGAGTGCCTCGGCACGCTCGTTGAGGCCGTGCAGCGTGGCCATCAGCTCGGGCGTCAGCGTCGACGACTTGAGCGATGTCTCGCGCGACATGCGCGACCCCTGCGGTATGCCACGCAGGTAGCGGTCGGTAAGCAGACCTTGTGCCAATGGCGAGAAGGCGATAAAGCCTATGCCCTCTTCGGCGCAGTAGTCGAGGATGCCCTCCTGCTGCGGCTTGCGGTCGAGGATGTTGAGTCGTCCCTGATATATGAGCAGAGGTACGTCGTGCGCCTTAAGATATTCGTTACCAAACTTCAGAGCCTCCAGTGGCCAATTCGAGATACCTACATAGAGGGCCTTGCCCTGTCGTACAATATCGACCAGAGCCTGCAAGGTCTCCTCGAGCGGTGTGTTGGGATCATAGCGATGGCTGTAGAAGAGGTCTACATAGTCCAGCTTCATGCGTTTAAGGCTCTGGTCGAGGCTCGCCATAAGGTATTTGCGTGAGCCCCAGTTACCGTAGGGGCCGGGCCACATGTCGTAGCCCGCCTTCGAGCTGATGAAGAGCTCGTCGCGGTAGGGTCGGAAGTCCTCCTCGATAAGGCGACCCATGGTCTGCTCGGCAGTGCCGTAGGGAGGGCCATAGTTGTTGGCGAGGTCGAAGTGTGTGATACCGTGGTCAAAGGCGTAGTGGGCTATTGCACGGCTACGGCCATAGGGGTCGTTATCGCCGAAGTTGTGCCACATGCCGAGACTTATCTTCGGCAACAATATGCCGCTGCGACCACAACGGGCATACATCTTCTGGTTGTCGTATCGTTCCGCCAGAGGGGTATAACGCTGTTTCAGATCCATAGTTGTAGTTGTGAAGTTATTAACCGTTCAAAGTTAATAAAAAAAAGTGAAAGATAAAAACTTCCACTTTTTTTGAGCTTTACTAACGACGTCTATGGCTGCACTCCTTGCTACAACCGTCGCAAGGCGTAGTGCCACAACTGATAAGTCGCCATATCTTGCGCACTATAACCACGGCTACCACAACCGCTATGGCCGCTACGGCCCACTGCTGCCATCCCATAGCTACAAGATCCATTGTGTGAGGTGGAAGGCGAACCATGCCATCAGCCATGCTATACCCGTGTTGTAGATAGCCGAGCCTACGGCCCATCGCCAGTTAAGCTCCGAGCCGATAGCCATGATCGTGGCTATGCAGGGCAGGTAGAGCAGCGCGAAGATCAGGAATGCCACAGCCGAGGGTGTCGACATGCTGCCTACGATGCGGTCGGTGACGTCGGGCGACAGCTCCTCATCGCTTGTCGGTGCCTCGTCGCCGGGCTGGGCATAGAGTACGTTCATCGTGCTCACGACAATCTCCTTGGCCGGGATACCCGACATGAGGGCTACCGAGGCCTGCCACTCCAGATCCATAGGTGCAAAGATAGGCTCGCAGAACTGGCCGATATAGCCCATATACGAGAGCTCGTAGTTGGGTGACTCGGGCATCGAGTCGTCGTACTTGGGACGAGGGTAGTAGCTCAACAGCCACACCACGATAGAGGCTATGAGTATCAGTCCGCCCATCTTCTTAAGGTACTGCGCACACTTGCTCCACATGTGTCGTATGGTGGTCTTTGCCGTAGGCAGTCGGTAGGGTGATAGCTCCATCACGAAGGGTGCCTCCTGCTCGCGGAACATGAAGCGACGCATAAGGCGTGCCGTGAGGAAGGCCATCACGATGCCAAAGAGGTATAGCAGGAAGAGCACCGTGCCGGCATTGTCTGCGAAGAAGGTGCCGACGATCATCATATAGATGGGCAGTCGGGCACTACACGACATAAAGGGTGTCACCATGATGGTTATTATGCGTGATGTGCGACACTCTATGGTGCGGCACGCCATCACCGCGGGCACGTTACATCCGAAGCCCATGACAAGGGGTATGAACGACTTGCCGTGTACACCCATGCGGTGCATTACGCGATCCATGATGAAGGCGGCGCGTGCCAGATATCCCGAATCTTCGAGGAATGAGATGAAGAGGTAGAGGATCATGATGTTGGGCAGGAAGACCAGAACGCTTCCAACGCCGCTGATCACGCCATCGGTGAGCATATCGCGCAGCGGGCCCTCGCCCATAGCACCTCGCACGGTGTGGTATAACCACTCCACACCCATGTCGATCCACTCCTGCGGGTAGGCACCGAGCGTGAAGGTACAGTAGAACATAAACCACATCAGAGCAAAGAATATGGGGAAACCCCAGATGCGGTGTGTGACGATGGCATCGAGCCTATCGCCAAAGGTGTTGCGCTTGCGCTCCACAGCCTCGTAGGTCTCCTTCAGAGCTCCCGAGATAAAACCGTACTTCTGGTTGGCAAGAGCCGTTTCGATATCCTCATCCAGAGCCTCCTCGATCTCGGTGCGGGCACGCTCGGCCATACGTTGCCACCTGTCGTAGTGGGGTGCAGCGTTGAGCAACGAGGCTATCTGCCTATCGCCCTCGAGCATCTTCAGGGCAAAGTATCTCGGAGGGAAGTGCGCCGGCAGCTCGTCGCGGTGACGACGCATGTCGCTGTTGAGCGGCTCGAGGTTCTCCTCGATGACCGAGCCGTAGCCTATGTGTATGTGTCGCACACGTCTGTCGCTGCCCTCATGCACAGCAATAATTGCATCGAGCAGCTCGTCTATGCCACGTCGTGAGGGTGCTACGATGGGGACGATGGGTATGCCGATCATCTCGCCCAGAGCCTCATGGTCGAAGTGGGCACCGCTCTGCTCCAACTCATCGTACATGTTAAGCGCGATAACCATGTTGGGGCTGATGTCGATCAGCTCGGTGGTGAGGTAGAGGTTGCGCTCGAGGTTCGAGGCTACCACGGTATTGACTATCACATCGGGCATGCTCTCTTCGAGGTGTCGACGTACATACATCTCCTCGGGCGAGTATGCCGAGAGGGCGTAGGTACCCGGCAGGTCGGTGATCTCAATGGTGTAACCCTTGTATTTGAGTGTGCCGCGCTTGGCATCTACCGTTACGCCACTATAATTGCCCACATGTTCGCTACGACCGCACAAGGTGTTGAATAGCGATGTCTTGCCCGAGTTGGGGTTTCCGACCAGACCAACGCTGATGTGTCTTGCGCTGCGTACAATAGCCTTTTGTACTATATCGTTGTCGTTGTCCAGGATTGTTGTGTCGTCATCATGGGTCAGCTTCTCGGCCTCTTCGCGTGTAATCACCTCAATCATCTCGGCCTCTCTTCTTCGTAGCGATATGTCGTAGCCCATGATGTGGTATTCGATAGGATCCTTAAGCGGAGCGTCCAGTACGACGCTTACCTCGCGACCTCGCACAAATCCCATCTCCATTATACGACGACGGAAGCCGCCATAGCCCAACACTCGGACTACGGTAGCCTTCTCTCCGTTTTTAAGTTCGCTTAATCGCATAAATATTCACATCTGTATTTCGGCTGCAAAGATACAAAAATATGGCCCGAGCTGCAATCCCCAATAATGGGGATTTTTGTTTAGATTTATCGTCATCGGTCGAATTGTTAATTTGTTGCTATTGTTTAACAATTTGGTCTTTTGGTCTTGTTGCGTCGGATGCTGTTTCGGTAAGTGTGTAACATCCAATCAATGAGAGAGTGAGCCAAAAAAGAGGGGTGTAATTTTAGCTGAAAAGCGTGATATTTGTGTTGTGAGAGGTTAAAAAAGTGGCCTATTTGGACCAAAAAATATGATTTTATGCCGATGTGATCAAAAAAAATATTGCTTCGCAGTGTGCCCTGTGGGTATGTCAGAGGGCGATTTGTCGGAAAATCACGACATTAAGGAATAAATTTTTTTCAAAAAGTAATTGTTTTATAAAATTATTTTATAACTTTGCCAAAAGAAAATTTTATAAAACCTTATAATACATTTAGTAATATGAAGACTTTAGTAGAAAAGATCAATGCCCAGTATGAGGCTTTCGCAGCAAACGCAGCTTTGCAGGTAGAGAAGAACAATAAGGCAGCCGGTACTCGTGCTCGTAAGGCCGCTTTGGAGTTGACCAAGCTTCTTAAGGAGTTCCGCAAGGTGTCTGTTGAGGAGGCCAAGAAATAATCCTTATAAGTTATAGTGGTGCGCTGTGCACCATATAAACAAACACCCCGTCACATCTGTGGCGGGGTGTTTGCATATTTGTTTGTTTTGCTTACTTACATGTCTGCCTGCCGGCCTGCCTGTCTACCTGTCCGTCTGCCTCCTGCCGGCCTGTTGAGGCTCTCTACTCCTTCTCCTCCTCCTGCTTGCGCTGCTGGTTGATGCGCATCATCTGTCTAATGGATTGAGCCAGCTTTTGAGGCTCGATGTTGCGCTTGATGACGGAGTTATGGGCCAGCGATATGCCTCCCGTCTCCTCCGATACGGCGATGATGATGGCATCCGACACCTCGCTCATGCCGAGTGCGGCGCGGTGGCGCATACCATACGACTTGGGCACGGCCTGCTGTGTCGAGGGCAGCACACACTTGGCAGCAACGACACGATCGCCATTTATCACAACACCGCCATCGTGTAGCGGGGCATTCTTAAAGAATATGTTTTCGAGCAGAGCCGTCGACACCTTGGCATCGATGGCAATGCCGCTCTCGACCACCACGCTGATGTCGCTCGACTGCTTGATGATGATCAGTGCGCCCACCTTCTGCTCGCCCATCTCCTGACATGCCTGAACAATGGGCTTGAGGTCCAACTCGTCATGCTGCTTATGGTTGCGCAGGTTGAATATGCGTGTCAGAAACTCGAGGTTGGTACGCTGGCGGCCTATGACCTGGAGGAAGTTGCGTATCTCGGGCTGGAAGATAATCAGAATGGCGATGACACCCACCGATATTATCTGTCCAAGAATTGTCGAGAAGAGTACCAGGTTGAATGTACGAACCAATATCCACACCAGATATATCACAAATATACCTATCATAATATATGGCGCACTCGTACCGCGCATGGCGCGATAGAGGGCGTAGAGCAGCGTTGCAACCAACACTATATCAATGAGGTCAACAAAGTTGAAAGGTATAAATCCCATAATGCATACGTTTATCGGTGCGAAATTAGAAAAAAAATTGCCGATAAGCAAATGCAAATCGGCAATTTCTATCTTTTCGTCTGTCAATTACTCCTCTGCGGGGCTCTCATAGAGCTCGTCTACCTTTGCCAGGATGAGCTGTGAGATGTTGAGCGAGGGGTCGGCGTCAACAACCGACACGGCATTGAGGATCATCTTGTAACGCTTGTCGGCGTTGATGTCGGCAATGGCGCGGCGAGTCAACTCCTGGAACTTGTTCATCAGCACCATCTGCTCCTCGGCCAGCTGCTGCTCCTCGGTCTGAAGAGTAGCGGCCTCCGACTGAACCGATGACTCGAGGTTGCTCATGCGAGCCTGTATAGAGTCACCCTTCTTCTGCAACTCCTCCTGCTTCTGCTGTGCGTTGAGTGTGGTTATAAGGCCCTTGCTGTAGTCCTCCTGAAGCTTTGCGGCATCGCGCTGCAACTTGTTGTACTCGGCTGCCAGGCCCTGCTCCTTCTTTGCCCATGACTCCTGTGCGGTGGTCATCTTCTGCTGGAATGAGGCCATCTTCTGCTCCAGGGCTGCGCCCTCGGCAGCATAGAGCTTGCTCGATGCCATGATGTAGTCAAGGTCGATGTAGACTACATCGCCACTTGCGACGCACTCCACGGTAGCCACCTCGGTTGAATCTGAAACAACCTCCACAGCCTCGGCCTTCTTATCTGCACCACCACACGATACGAGCATCGCAGCAGCAGTCAGCGCGAATAAAAGTGTCTTTTTCATAATCTTGTTATCTGTTTTTAGTTAAATTTTCACTTTCAAAACACAAAGGTAAGAAAATTTATTTACTTTTGTAAAAATTTTTAGAATAAATTAACATCACGATGTACGAATATATCTCCGGAAGAGTAGATGAGGCAACGCCGACCTATGCTGTGATCGAGGCCGCCGGTGTCGGCTACTTCATCAACATATCGCTCAATACCTTCTCCGATATTGAGCATCAGGGTGAAGCGCGCCTATATGTGCACTTTATCGTCAGGGAGGATCAGCAGAGCCTCTTCGGCTTTTCGACGAAGATCGAGCGCGAGCTCTTCCGACAGCTTATCAGCGTGTCGGGTGTCGGAGGCAATACTGCCCGCATGATACTCTCGACATACTCACCCAAGGAGTTGCAGAATATCATCGCAACGGAGAATGCCGTGTTGCTGAAAAATGTTAAGGGCCTGGGACTTAAGACGGCACAGAAGATCATCGTCGAGCTCTCGGGCAAGATGCTCGAACTCGGCTCAAGCGACCTGATGCTCACTCCTGCGCAGAAGGGCTCGCGCAACGAGGCCTTTGACGAGGCTCTTGCGGCACTTGCCATGCTCGGTTTTCAGAAGTCGGCCTCGGAGAAGGTGCTCACAGCCGTGTTCAAGGAGTCGCCCACGATGGCCGTGGAGGATGCTGTGCGTGCTGCGCTGAAACGTCTTTAGTGTGTGCGCGTGCGCATATTTTTTGAAAATTAAGAGGGCCGTTGCAAAATAATTATTAAATTTGCACGATTATATGTATATGAGAATATTTGGCAACATAGCATTGACTCTGGTTGTGGCTCTTGTCGCAACTGTTGTCGTGTCGTGCAGCAACGAGACAGATACAACCCTCACCTCGCAGCAGACATCCATTGCGAACTACCTTAAAAACAGCCACTCGCCACGTCTTATCGAGGAGTCGGCCCTGGGCGATTCGCTCGACGATGAGCCGCACTTTTATGTGCAGTGGGGTGTGGATCTCTATCGTTATATAGCAACCTACTATGACGAGGGTCGTGACCTTATGCCCGAGGTAGCGTGGGGTGATAGCCTTGAGATAAAGTATGCTGCCTATATCTTCCCGGGCTCCAATCCGAGGAATTATGCCCCCTATGCCACCAATGATGCCGAGCTTATCGCCGAGTTGGAGGCCGCAGGGCTCAACACCTCGTATGAGTGGACCACCGATCCCTACACCATCCAACTTGGCCACACGGAGCTTATCGAGGGCCTCGAGACCGCTCTGCCGGGTTGTCGCAAGGGGGATAAGGTGGAGATATACATGACCTTCGAGCAGGCCTATGGTAATGACTACATCGGTCTTGTGCCCAACAAGTCGGCCGTGGCATGGTTTATCGAGATATTGGATGTTACAAAACAGAGATAAAGAGATAGATTGACTATATGAACAGACTTACAACTATACTCGGCACTCTGCTTGCAGCTGTGATGCTGTTGGCGGCATGTGTCAAGGAGCCTACAATCAAATATGAGGATCTGGAGCAACGCTCCCTGAAGGCGTGGATCGAGAAGTATCGCCCCGAGCTCGTGGATAACTATCAGGAGGATGGCGGCTACTATGTCGAGATACTCGATGAGGGATGCCTCGACTCGTTGCCTGTGACGGGCAAGGATGTGTGGCTGTGGTTTGACTTCACGGGCCGTGACCTCCAGGGCAATGTCTGCGAGAGCCGCGACTGGAAGATAGCCTATCAGCAGGGCACCTATACCGCCTATACACGCTATGTGCCGGCCTATCGCTTCAGTGGTGCCGAGACGCACTCGTTGATGGAGGGCTCGTACCTCGCTACGTTCAACGAGCTCAATATCGGTGGCGAGAAGTTTGCCGTGCGCTATGGTACCAAGCTGCGCCTATATCTCCCCTCTGCGGTTATCGACACGGATAATGGCATTAAGGGCGATGGCGGCTATGAGGGTCAGTTCGAGCTCGATGGCAACGTCCCCATGATCTTCGATATGACACTCTACGGACATGTCGCAAATCCCGTGGCCTACGAGGGCAACTATGTGGACTCGTTTGCCAATATCAATGGAGGCCTTTGCACCGAGCATAAGGCAGAGCCCAAGGAGGATGAGGAGAGCGCAGAGAAGAGTTTGCGCCGCCGTACCACCCGTGCCGAGGGTGAGGAGGATTCGGAGGTCGACACCCGCCCGTTGGAGTTCTACGACGGTCGCTGGCACCAGCCTATCGACACTCTGGCACAGCTCTATGTCAACTACACCTACTCGCCTGCGCGTCAGTCGTTCGACTACAACGCCATAGGTGCCGACACGATGATGTTCCCCAACCAGACGACATATAACAACGGCTTCACCTATGGCTCGCAGTCGCTTGCCGAGATCGACCGTCGCATCAATGAGGCTCTTGTCGAGCGTTTTGGTGCAGGTCTGGATGCCGATAAACTTATCGAGGCCGACTCGGTGAAGGGTACCTCCTCGGCCCATATATGGTATATATGCCGCTTCCTCGATGGCTATGTGTGCGATACCAATATCGACGAGGTGAAGGAGATAGTCTTTGGTGAGGTTGCCGACGAGGGCTCTGTGCTTGTCTTCAATGGCCTTGACCCCGATGATAACGACTATGTGCCCGCATGGAACTACGCCATGCCCACGCTGCGCCTTGGTCAGTGGGCCTCGATACTCACGGTGTCGACCTATGCTTATGGTATCGCGGGTAAGGTGGGCTCGCATAAGTCGGAGACCACATCGAACAATGCGTACTACGATACGATGAACTACTATAACTATATGAACTACATGAACAACTACTACGGATATGGTTATGGTAATATGTATAATAGTGGTTACTATGGATATAATCCCTACTACTACGGATATGTGCCTACCGTGTCCGAGTCGGATACAACGACGGTGACCACAACAAGTACCGAAATTCCGGCCTATACACCGTTGCTGTTCCAGGTGTATGTGGTAGCGAAGTAGAGTAAAGAGGCTGTCTTGCAGGGAATTTGCAACGACAAAGGCGAAATACACTTGTTATATAACTTCAAACATAAGGGGCTGTCGCAACAAACTGTTGGACAGCCCCTTGTTTGTTTATTGAGCAAAAGGGTTAGAAGTCATGGCCATAGATTATATCTGCCTTGGTGCTCCATCTTTCTGCACTCTTGTATAAATCGACAGACTCTGTCGGAACATATATCTTAAGGTCTGATGCGCAGCCTGAAAAGACAGAGTATTCTTCCAATGTAGGTGGTGTAGTAGCCTTGCAATATATATCTTTAAGTAGCTCGCAATTCCAAAAAGCAAAATCATTTATTGCTGTTACACTATCTGGAATAGTTACACTTGTGAGGTCTACGCAATATTGAAACGCTCCCTTGCTAATGGTCGTAACTCCATTAGGAATAGTATATTCTGTTTTGCCACAATTCATGGCGTAGGCAATAAGCATGTCGTCAACGATCAGACAGCAACCATCGCTCGTTGCGAATTTGCCTCTAAATCTCTTTAGAGCGAAGCAGTATGCAAACGCCTCCTCGCCAATAGACTCAACACTATAGGGAATTGTGATAGATGTTAGCGCACACTCCATGAAAGCTTGACTACCAATAGATGTTACTTGAGCACCTAATATTACACTGTTAAGTTTATAGCATGCACGAAATGCCGCATAGCCAATTGTTGTTACGCTATTGGGAATATGTATACTTGTAATGTTAATGCAACTCGCAAAAGCAGCCTCCTCAATTGTTGTGACAGTGTCTGGAATTGTGATACTTGTCAGACTTTCGCATCCTGCAAATGAATAATATGCAATTGTTGTGATACCGGCCGGAAGAGTTATATCTGCTAATTTAGCACATTTAAAGAAGGCGAGTTCTCCGATAGAAGTCACGCTGTTACCTATTTTAACACAAGTTAAGTTTTCGCATTCGCAAAAAGCCTTGTCGCCAATAGATGTCACATTATCAGGAATTGTTACACTCTCAAGACTCGCACAAGCATAGAATGCTTCAATGCCAATAGAGGTCACGCTGTTAGGGATAGTAACGCTCTCCAAACTCTCACAGAACGAAAATGTGTCACTTTCAATTGATGTGACGCCATCAGGAATAATACAACTTGTCAGACTGCTACACTCATAAAAAGCGCCTTCTCCAATAGATTTTACACTCTTTGGAATAACAACACTTTTTAGGCTCTCGCAGCCAACGAATGCCCAATCTTCGATTGTTGTGACACAATCGGGTATGGTAATGCTTGACAAGGTGCTACAATTTTCAAAAGCACCCTCTCTAATCTCGGTCACATTGCTATCAAATGTCATCACACCCCTGCCATTAGCATATATGTTAGTTTGCAAGGTCGCCCCCAAAGCTGCATTATTTAGAGGCTCAATAGTCTGTTCATCCGTTGTAGTATACCATATTTGGTTGCTTGGAACACTCTCCATAACCGTAAGTGTTGACATCGGAACAATATGGTTGCGTTCAACTGTAAGAGTGTTAGAGCTACTCTTGGTTAGTACAGTGCCATCAGAGCATGTGGCTTCGATGGTAATGCCTTTGGCAAATGTTTGTGGCGCGACAACAAAATAGAACGCCGTAGGTTCGGTGTAGTGAAGATCAACACCCTCGCCACATTCAAGTGTAATAGTCTGCTGATAATCTCCAAATATCAGAGAGCCACCTACTTGCGAGCTGTCGTCGGGGTCGTTGGGATAATAAAGAAGTTCTAAATTAAAGGTGTCATAGTTAAACTTAACATCTCCGGCCAATTGTTCACCGTTATTACCCGTGAGAGTGATACTTGTAACCTTACCTGCACCCTTAAGTTGAACTGCTATCCATCCGCAAAGACTCTTAAGCGTAAAATTATCATCTGTTTCGACAGATGCCATAAGATTTGCACCAACACCATATGAGCCCGCCTCATAGTACTGAACAGCCGAAATGTTAGCTTCAACAACCCGATTCTCGGTGTTTAGTTTGTATCTATCGGAGTATGGATATATGAGGATGACCTCGTCAATATCCATCGTCTTGGTACCCTGCTCCTTAATGGTGAAGCCTCCATTACGATCTCCTGTGTTGCCTCTGAATGCAAATCTGCTATTTGCATCCGACTTATAGAACGCAGTTAGCTCATCGCCTGCGGTCCATACGGTTTTGCCGTTAGCATCTAATTGAACTCGGGTGTCGTCATCGTCCAAAGATACATAGATGGTTTCGGGTGAAACATTACTCGTCCCACCACATAGATCATCGACACACACCTCTGTACATGCGGTACTTATCGCACCAACAAGTACAAAAAATAATAACCTTCTCATTTGAATAGTTTTGTTAATAGTTATTAATCCCAGCCTTGCTCTTCGTCCTTGATAGGATCGCTAAAGCTGTAACCCTGCTCAACAATAATAGATAGTTCGGTGAGTTCAGGGACAGTGTAAGCAAAGATTTGGTTGTCTGTTTTAACGCCCATATGACCAATACTTTTTTAGCCATTCAACTCCAATATGGCGGGGATATTAAACAAAGAAAGTGTGGAGTTGAATTCCGTTTATCTACAAAGAGGTTCTGACAAAACCCAAGCAAAAACAAACGATACAATGCCCCACACTTGGATAGTATGGGGTACACGCACAGAGAGTGCCATGCCACATAGCTACACAAGAAATGAGTGCTGTTCGTCATCCTTTTGCTTTGTGAAACTGTCAGATTTCTTTGTAAGGATTCGCGAAAAACACTTTCGTAAATATGTCTGCCGAAAAGTGACTCTGTTAGTCGCTACTTCAACACTACAAAATTAAGCATAATTTCCGAAACAAACAACACTCTTTTGGGACATTGTTCGCATATAATATAAAAAGCCCTCCGCAAGAGCGCGAAGGGCAAGGTGAGATAAATCTTAATATGTTACTCTGCCGAGATAAGCTGGTTTACATCCACCTCCGATATATGTCCTTGGGCAAAGAGTATCGTGCGCGAGGGGAACTGCTCGATGAGCGAGATGTTGTGTGTCGACATCACCACGGCACAGCCCGACTTGGCAATCTTATGGAATATCTCCATGATGCCCTCGGCAGTCACAGGGTCGAGGTTGCCCGTAGGCTCGTCGGCAATAAGCAGACGTGGCTTGTTGAGGAGTGCTCGGGCGATGGTGAGTCGCTGCTGCTCGCCACCCGATAGCTCGAAGGGCATCTTGTAGCTCTTATGGTCAAGACCTACGAGCTTCAGCACCTCGTCAATGCGCTGGCGGATGTCGCTCTCGACCTTCCACCCCGTGGCACGCATAACGTCGTAGAGGTTGAGAAAGACGTTGCGGTCGGTGAGCAGCTGGAAGTCCTGGAAGACAATACCCATCGAGCGACGTAGGTAGGGTATCTGCTTGCGGCGAATGCCTCGCAGGTCAAAGCCCACCACGGTAGCCTCACCCTCGGATAGCTCCACCTCGGCATAGAGGGTCTTCAGCAGGCTGCTCTTGCCCGTGCCGACACGACCTATGAGGTAGACAAACTCGCCCTCATCCACCGTGAGGTTGACATCCTTCAACACGAGGTCGCTCTCCTGCTTGTTGCGACGTCCTGCCTCGCCATGATATATCGAAACGCCTTTCAGCTCGATGACTCTTTTGTTCTCCATTGTCGATACACTTTTCGGCAAAATTAAAAAATATTTTTGTGTTCGACAAATATTTATTACTTTTGCATCGCATTTGAATTGCCACAGATGCACGAGGAGTTTGGAATGTATGGCTCCGGCTTCCCAGATGAGCGGGTGTAGACCCGCCAACGACTATCGGGGGTGACCGGTTTTGACAGCAGGTAGAATTCTTTTGTAAGCATGTCGAGCTTTGTGTGGTGTCTCGTAAATCGCAACACTCAAACTACAAATGGCAATAATAGCTACGCACTCGCTGCCTAATTTTCAGGGAAAATTGGCTTAATCGCGTGACCCAAGGAGGTCGTGTGACGAGTATCCCGAAGTGTTGTTCCGCTCTTTAACAGCTCTTCATACGGGGTATCATCAATTAAGAGATAGCGCGGTATGTGCCTCGGTTATCGTGCGAGATTTAGAGGCTGGGACTCTGGTTTGGCTGTCGCCTGCCTGGCCGGAGTAGAAGGATTAAATGGTCGACTAAGCGTGTAGAAAGCTTTGGGGTTCCTTGTTTGGACGCGGGTTCGACCCCCGCCACCTCCACAATGGGTCTGCTTCGTTTTGCGGAGCAGGCTCTTTTTTTGTTGGCGAGTGAGCATCTGCGATGCTTGTGCATGGTGGTGCGGTTGGGCGCAGTCGGGCGCAGTCAATAGGACTTGATAGGACTTAATAGGACTTGATGGGATTAAGCGCGGGCGACGTTTACCCGTGAACGGCCTACTATCCCTATTTCTTCCTATCTCTTCCTATTCCGTCCTACTTGTCCTATCTTTTTTGCGCAGTCGATAGGACTTGATGGGACTTGATAGGACTTAATGGGTATTAGCGCGGGCGACGTTTACCCGTGAACGGCCTACTATCCCTATCCCATCCCATCTCTTCCCATCAAAAAAACTACCCCGAGGGTTGTACTTGTGGTACACTCCCTCGGGGCTTTATCTGTGGTTGGCCACAGCCGGGCCATCACGTTATATATATTATATTACTCTTCGGGCTCGCGATTTTCGCCTGCAGCCATAACCTCGGCCTCGCGTGTGGTGACAAAGCGATCTACGACGGCGGCACATGCGGCATCACCGGTGATGTTGAGCGTGGTGCGGATCATGTCAAATACGCGGTCAAGGGCGTAGAGCAGGGGCAGACCCTCGAGCGGAATACCTGCGGCCACGAGCACGGCAGCAACAAGGAAGGTGGGGCCCGGAACACCGGCCTGACCGATAGCACCGAGTGTGCAGACAATGGCGATAGAGACATATTGGCTCATGTCGAGGTCGATGCCGTAGAATTGCGCAAAGAAGATGGCCACAAGGCCGTAGTAGATGGCATTACCCGACATGTTGATAGTAGCACCCAGTGGCAGCACAAAACCTACGGTCTGCTTCGAGAGTCGCATCTCCTTCTCGCAGGCCTCCATATTTACGGGCAGTGTAGCCAGCGACGATGCCGTAGAGAACGATATCACCTGGGGCTTGACCATGGCGCGGAAGTAGGTCTTAAGGGGTACGCGCGAGAAGAGCAGGATGGTGAGAGGGTAGAGGCCGAGGCCGATGACCAGCACGGCCAAGAGATCTAACCATAGGAGGTTGGCCACCTGCATAAGGATGTCGAAGCCGAAGGTTCCTGTGGCATCGGCGATAAGACCAAATACACCGATGGGGGCTACCAGCATAACCTTGTTGATGCACCAGATAAGTGCATCGAGGATGGCGTTGAGTCCATTCACAAACTTTAGTCGTGTCTGCTCCTTGAGCGATGATATGCCCACGCCAAGGAAGAGGCCGAAGATGATAATTTGCAGGATGTTACCCTCGGCAAGGGCGCGCAGAGGGTTGTCGGGAATCATGCCTATGACCGTATCCCAGAAGCCCATGGTCTCGGCAGGGCCTGATGCTGCGGCCTCGGCCGATGATATTGCGGCTATGCTGCCGGCATCGAGAGATGCTCCGGGCTGGAATATCTCGCCAAGGATCATGGCTACGGTGATAGCAATAGCCGTGGTTATCAGCATGTAGGCGATGCTTATGCCTCCCACCAAGCCGGCCGACTTTGTCTCGCCAAGTGTGGCGGCACCACTGACGATAGATACGGCCACAAGGGGTACGACGAGCATCTTGATAAGCTGAATGAAGAGGTCACCGAGGGGCTTGAATACTGCCGCCTCGGGGCCCATGATAGCTCCGACAACGATACCTATGGCCATCGCGATCAGGATCCACACACCAAGGTTTTTGAGTAGTTTTTTCATTTTATGAAGAAATTAATTTATACAAAGATAGCACTTTATGGCTGATATGCAAAATTAGTGCACCATAAATAGCAAAAATGTGTGATTATTGGTGCGCGCAAATAAATTTTTTGTAAATTTGTATGGCGCGTAGCCACATCATATCGGTTAAATGTCACACTACAAACTTAAATAACACTATGCGACACCTTATAATAACACTGTTTTTTGCTATGTTTGCCCTCACCGC
>CALGRZ010000097.1 GCA_937880705.1 uncultured Alistipes sp. | reverse complement strand
ATAACTTTGCAGTACCATAAATGTGGATGCTATTTTATGACCAGCTGTTTCTCCTATCTTTGTGGGATGCTGGGTGAGAGTTAGTGTACACCTTGAGCATATTAATTATTTTTTTCCATGTGTAGGGGTGTCACGGGTTAGTTAAAAGGGCCCGTGATGATTCTATCCTTATAGGGCTGCCAACCGTAGTTGCCCTCATCAGCATGCTTAAGGAAGTCATTATATACCTCCGGGCGGACCTTGATTTTCACCGTGTTGCTGCATCCGCTAAACACATCCGTACCGATCGTCGGGAACTGCGTCTTACCGTCATAGCCCATGGTGATGGTCAAGAGGTTGTCGCAATCATCGAAGGCGTAGTTGCCAATGCTGGTGATGATGTTCGGAATCCATACGCCCGTAGCCTCCGTATCAGCGAACATATAGGGCAGAATCTTCGTCAGCTTTCCACCGAGGTTGATCGCGGTCAGCTTATCGTATTTATTGGCAAAGACGCCCTCCTCCCAGCCGTCGGCGGGAGACACTTCGTCCTCGTCATCTACCTGCACAATGTCGCGGCCGCAGTAGACATAGCTGAGCGGACAGTCGTAGAAGGTGCCATACTCTAAAATCCCGTACATATTATAACCAATCGTAAGCGGGGTAGTGCCCTGCTCGATAGTCACGCTCGTGAGCTTCAAGCAGTTATCGAATGCCCACTCCTCGATTTTGGTCACATTGGCCGGAATTGTCAAGCTCGCAATCGCCGAGTTCGAGAACATGCGGAGCGGAATGGTCTTGATGTTTTGGCCCAAGGTCACCGTCGTCTTATGCGTGTCGTTATCGTAGGACTCATACGAGAAGATACCCTCGTCGGCCTCGTCCATCGCGTCGGCATACTCCTCCGTGAAGGTCATGTCGCGATCCACGAAGATCTCGGTCAGCGGGCACTCGTAGAAGAGACCATGCTCGCCTTGATAGGCTGCTATATAACCTTCGTCGAATCCCATCTCGAGCGGGGTAGTACCCGCCAGGAAACGAATGCTCTTCAGGTTGGTGCAGAGCAAGAACGCTTCGTTGCCAATGCTGGTGATGCCACCGGGAATGGTCAGAGCGGGAATCTCGCTACCCTCGAAGGCTCTCTCTGCAATCGCACCGCTGGAGGTGGTCTCGTTCATATAGAACGAGGTAAGCGGACAGCCGGCAAATCCCGCGCGTTCGATACCGTTGACACCGCCATTGAGGTTTACGGTTTGCAGCGTGCAACCCGCGAAGGCAGAGTGACCGATGTGGAGCTTTCCATAGGCTGTGAGCGTCGTGAGGTTTTTGCAATCGATGAAGGCGCGCTCCTCAACCGAGGTTACACTGCTCGGGAGCTCCACCGAGGTAAGGCCGGAGTAACTAAACATAAAGCTGCCGATGGTCTTCACCTGCTCGCCAATAGTCAGGTTCGTAAGCGCAGTATGGAGGAAGAAGAGACCCATCGACACCTCGTCGTGTGCCTTCACCAGCTCACGATTGAGGGTTACCTTCTGCAGGCTTCGCGCTCTATTCTCGGCAATCTCCTCTTCGTCCATCTCTGTCTCCGACTCGTTGTTGTTATAGAACGGACTATATTTGTAGTCGCGATTCGAACCCACGGGTGCGTCGAGTTTGAGCGGCGTATTGGTCGCGCTGGGCAGGAAGGTCACCGTCTTGAGGTTGGGACAATACGAGAAGGCGTTGTAGCCGAGCCAGGTCAGCGAGCCTGGCAGGGTGATGGAGCTGATCTGCGTATTTTCGAAGGCATTTTGCTTAATCGTCTCGATCGCATAGGGCAGCGTGAGGGTGCTCAGCGGGGTATTCTTGAACGCACTTGCGCCAATCGTCTTGAGCGACGCCGGGAATGCGATGGTGCTGAGCTTCGTCCCCAGGAACGCCTCATTGCCAATCGATGCAACCCCCTCGGGGAGGTTGATCTCGGCAATGGCCGCATTCTTGAAGGCCTTATTGCCGATGGTCGTTACACGGTCGGGGATAAAGAGCGAGGTCAGCGTAGTGTTCTCAAAAGCCGACTCGCCAATGGTCTCCAAGCCATCGGGGAGCACCACGCTGGTCAGCTTTGCATCTTTGAACGCACCGCCCTTAATCTCGGTGAGCGGCTGCTCGAATTCAATGAGGTATCTAAAATCATCGGAGGCGTATCTTGCGCGTTCGTGTCTTATGATTGGCGCATTGAAATAGGCCTCGGCGTTATCCAACTCCAAGGGCTGGTTATCCTCGGTCGTATACCACAACTGCGTCAATCGGCTCTGATTGGTAACATCGAGTGCCGCCATCGGCTGAATCTTATTACGCTCGATCACAATATCCTTCGAGGTCTCTTTGACAATTACCTGGCCATTGGTATCTTCGATGCGAAGCTTGATACCGCCCTCGATGGTCATCGGGGGAAGCGCAAACCAAAACTCGGAGGGGTTGTCCTTATCCTCGCTGATCTTCACCCCATCACAGTGCAACAAGAGAAAGTTATTGGGGTCATATTGCGTATGGGTCCAATCACCAAATTTGATCTCTCCGTCTTCATAGACATGGATCGTTCGTTTACCATTCAAAGCTATATCCCAATTGGCATAAGCTCTGAGTTGAAGTTCTTTAATTCGGACATTGACGCCATAGAGCTTAACAACCAGATAACCACAGATATTACGGAACGCGAGATGGTCGCTTTCAGGGTCATTATCCGTAGCAATCATCAGATTGGCACCACGGCCAAACGAATTGGGAAGATAGTACTGTTCACAGGGGTACTGCGCAGTGATCTTCCACGCTTGTGCACCCGTCTCTTCATCGGACACGAGGTGGGGATAGGTCTCTTTATGGTACGGATACACACCCAGCGAGAAGCGTGCCGTGTTATCGCTGGGATCGCCATCGGTCAGTTTCTCGAACTCGGCCGACGATGCGCCGTCCTCACCGTTGCGGAAGACATACTTTGCACCCTGAAACTTGTTGTTACAATAGAGAATTGTGTCGCCCTTGTGCCAAAGCACCTTTTTGCCCTCAACATAGGTACGGCTCTCGGCCTCGTCGTCACGCTCCGTCGAAGCGTAAATCACCTCGGGCAACTCACCGCCGAGCAGACCCAATTCGGGGTTAATCGGCTCCTCTACATCGGCCTTATCGCAACTTGCAAGAAGCGCAACAGCCGACAGACAATAAAAAAGTCTCTTCATCGTTTCTATTAAGTTATTTTTAATTCCATTTCTCTTCGGGCAGATAACCGCCCAGATCCTCGATCGTCGAGCCGTCGCTCAACGCAAAACCTTTTTCAATCTCCACCTCACAAATCTCGAGCGCAGGTGCTGCGTAGTTCATTTTCTTATTCATAACACTATTTAATTATTTTTTTTAGTTAATATATCACAGGTTGACACTAAAATAATCTATCTTATTGGTAACCATTTCAATAGATGAGATTGTTCCCAGCTATATGTTTATTATTTTCTCTTAATTATCTCTCTAATTCTCTATAAATCACCATAGCCATCAAAATCGTTTTTAATGCTTTCATTCAATTAAATTTTTAAAAAATACTAAATCTATTTTTGCTATATTGTTTATAATTATTATTTCTCTACAACCGGAGGAATATCGTTTTAAATGTCTTAGAAATCGATGCGATAAAAAACATTTGGCAACGAGATACCCGACTTATCAGTACGCAGCTGACCTGTGCCGAAGTCGTAGCGTTCGGCGTAGGGTGTTTCGTGCTGCAGGATGTTCACCCCTTCGAAGGCGATGGTATGACTCACTTTCTTGCAGTTAATCTTATAGCTGACAGTAAGGTCGAGAAGGCTGGTGGGGGAGAACCGGAGGGACATCGCTTCGTCTTCCTTATAGATAGGCTGGTCGTTGATGATGCCTGCAGCCACATTTGCTTTTATAGCATCTACATCGATAGGCGTGTGGCGGAGACCGCCTTGCAGCGTGTACTTCACACTCACGTTGAACACGTTCTGCTTTCTCTTGCCAAGCATCCATTCCTTACCGCCCAGCACCTTCACCATATAGCCACGGTCATACATCTGGTTACGCCATTTCTTGTCGAGTCCACGATATTCGGCCTTGAAGAGGGAACCGTTCACTTGCCCATAGAAGCCGCGGCTCATGTATTGCTCCAAGGTGATGTCGGCACCGTAGTTGCGGGTATTACCCTTGTTGACCAATGGTTCTTCAATGTAGTTGAACAGACGGTTCACCGTACAGAACGTGCTGCCATTGATGCCCACAGGCGTGTCGAAGCCATACTGATAATAGCCGTTGATACGCAAGTTCAGGTTGTCCGTGAACTTATACATATAGGTGGCCAGGAGGTGATGAGCCTTGGAGAAACCGAGGTCCTTGTTGGCCAATTTGCCGTCGGCATTGCGGAAGAAATAAGCATCCAGTTTCTCGATCATGGAGTGTAATCCATAGCCGATAGAAAGGGAATGACGATTACCCGGTTCCCATTTCACGCTGGCACGAGGCTCGATGCTAAGGTCTTTGGACAGGAGGAAATAACTGCCCGACACACCGAAGTTGATGCTCAAATTGTCGGCAGGCTTCCAGAGGTTCGACCAGAAGATGCTTGCCAATCCCGTATTGTCCTTCGTTTCATAATAGGGTGTAGCCGACACTGGTTCATACACATTCTCGGCTGTGCGGAAGCTCAGGTCGAAGAAGCGGTGTGAATACTCTCCACCCAACTGAACAAGCCAGCGAGGGCTGACCTGCTTGGACAATTCTGTATTGATCACCACACGGTCTTCATGCTGCTTCAGGTAGCTGAAGGGATAGTTCTTGCCTTCAAAGCCTGTCGGTTTGTGATTGGCATCGAAGTGGAGACCCCAGTATTCCATATCTACTTTGTTGTGCTGCAAGTTGTAGGCCGCAGTGGTACGCCATGTCCATTTGTTGTCGAAATGAATCTTATGCGAGGCACCCACCACTGCATTGTAGAGGCGGCCTTCCTGGTCGGAAGCATCGTAGATGGAGTGGATGTCCTCGATGTCCAGTTCCACATCCCACGACTTGTCGATGAAGCCTAAGGCAAAGACCGAGAAGGTTCCTGCCTTCTTCGTCGGAAAATTCAATTTGAATGAGAGGTCCTGGAAGTCGTACTGCGAACCATAGGTGTCGATGAGTTTCAGCTTGCGGGCGATGGTAGAGAAGCCATAGCGGTAGTTGAAGATGAAGCTGGAGTTGTTCTTCTTCGAGATGGGACCTTCGCTGGTCCACTCGATGCCCACTGTACCTATCTGCACACCGTCCTCATATTTCGTGTTGTTGCCCGAGCGCATCTTCACGTCGAACACACCGCTGAGGGCATTGTTGTAGCTGGCATTGAACGTGGAAACGAAAAAGTCGGAGTTGGTGATGACATTCGAGTTGAGCGCACTTACCATACCGAAACCTGCACTATAGAGGTCTG
>CALGRZ010000096.1 GCA_937880705.1 uncultured Alistipes sp. | reverse complement strand
TGCGGTCAAAAGGCAAAAGAGCCATTTTTCGTGTTGATTATTCATATATCTTTGCCCAAGAACGATTAACAAAGATGACTATGAATAAGAGACAAACGGAATATATTACACTCTATTTGTTCGTGTTTGGAGCGATATTGCTCTTTGGTGTATTGGCACGAAAATTTGTGCTTGTCAAAGGGTATGATGAGTTCAGTGCAGCAGTTGCATTCTTCGCAACGGTAGTTGTGTCGTCGGCACTCTATATTAGTCTGCAAATAACGCTAAATGAGCTGCTATTACCCCGAATGGAGAAGTTCCTGATGCGCTTTCCAGCCTTTCAAAAGTTGGAGAATGTGGCGATTGTTGCCGACACTCCCGCTATCGTGGCCGAACCAACCGAGGAGGTTGTTATTACCGAGACTACCCCACAGCCAACGGAGTATGAAGTTTTGCGTGCCAAAGCAATCGCCGAGCAAGAGCGTGAATCACAAGCGAAGTTGGAGCGTGTACTCGATTACACCAAGCAGACAATGGTCGCCTATATGAGCGAAGCGGAATTAGACCGCTTGTGTGGCTACATCATCGAATATTTTTACGTTAAACATTCGCTTTCTGAGTG
Organism: uncultured Alistipes sp.; assembly: GCA_937880705.1. The sequence continues at coordinate 7,091 of CALGRZ010000096.1, read as the reverse complement.
CTAAGTATAAAAATACATAGCAAACACATCCCCTTTATATGCAAATTTCATACTTCGAATAATCACATAAACTATCCGAATTTTCATTTCTGAATTAAACAAATTACAATTTATGCTGCAAAAAAGTTGCTGACGAAAGAGACTGTTTCGCTTATTATCACTAACTTTGTAATACACTTTTTACAACAAGAAAGATTTAGCCATGAATGTTAAGGATGCAATATTGAGGATGCCACGCCGCGCGGACAAGTGGGATGAGGAACTGCTGGTGAAGACCTTTGTAAGTATCGGCCCGCTAATCTCAATATTACAAGGTGCCAACAACCAAGTGTTGTATGGCCGAAGAGGTACCGGTAAGACACATGTCTTAAGATACCTAAAATCGGTCATTGAGGGCGAAACCGGCGACTGTTGTATATTTATAGACATCCGCCAGATTGGCTCTACGGGCAGTATATACTCTGACAGGGACATACCGGCACAACAGCGAGCTACGAGGCTCTTCACGGATATACTGCAAGAGATACGAAATCAGATCGTTGATTACATAACCAAGAGCGATGCCAACAAGGAGAGCTATCTAGAAAGTGTAACACCACTGCTTGACGGGTTATTGGACCTTCTTTATCTGCAAAAAATATCGGGCAATGTAAAACTTGAGAGGCAAATGCAGAGCAAAAGAGAGGATATGAGCGGTAGCGCACTGACCATATCCGAGCGACCGTCGTACACCAGATCATCCACGGCGGGTAACTCAAATATGATGTATGAGGGCATGGTAAACGAGGGCTGTCAGGTAGACTATCTGGACTTCTCATCGGTGTATCAGACTCTCGATACCATCCTTCAGCAGATAGCACCGCACAAGATATGGATACTTGTAGATGAGTATGCCGAGCTAACCACGGAGCTACAAATTGCTCTAGCCGACATGTTTAGACGTGTGCTATGCCCATTGAAGAGCTGTGTATTTAAGATCGCTGCTATAGAGCATCGTTCGGTATTTAAGCGGCAAACTGACTCACGAAACTATCTCGGGTTGGAGATGGGTGCCGACGTATATTCGTGCAACCTTGACGACTTTATGGTCTTCTCGAATAACAAGTCAGAGGCTATAAAGTTCTTCAAAAATCTACTCTATCAACATATTAATTCAATGATGGATGATGGTAGTAGATATGCTAATAGTGACCGACTTATCAAAGAGATATTCACGCAGGAGACCGCCTTTGAGGAGTTGGTGTCAGCTGCCGAGGGCGTGCCGCGTGATGCTTTCAACATCCTAGCAAAAGCCATCACCGAGGATTATTACAACAAAGTGTCTGTAAACAGCATCCGTCGTGCTGCCAAGCATTGGTATAACGAGGATAAGCAAAATCCCATATTGTCGTATAAGGGTGCTATGCCGCTGTTGCAGTGGATTATCGATAAAGTGATCAACAATAGACATGCTAGAGCATTTCTGCTGCGCAACGACAAGGATTACGACATGATAAACTTCCTATACGACTCGAGAATACTGCATATTATCAAGCAGAATATCTCCAGCCGTGATACCCCCGGCATGAAGTTTAATGCATATTCCATCGATTATGGATGTTTCGTGGACCTCTACAACACTACACGTTACCCCCTTGGGCTCTTCGAGCACGAGTTGGAGGATGGCACAATACAGTATAGTGAGGTGCCACAGGAGGACTATCGCTCGATACGCAGAGCCGTACTCGACATGGACGAGTTCTTTAATAGTCAGAGGTAATATATTGCACTACGGAGTCTGACCCTCTATTTAACATCAAATAGCGAGGTTATCTCATTAATAGCCTCGTTGGTCAGATGTTCCCAGCGACCTGCAATGATGCCGTTTTTATCAATAAGCATAAAACATGGTATCTGCTCTACTCTGTATGCAAGTGACATATCCGCCTGCTCTGCAAAGTAATAACTGTCTGCATCTGTCGGGTAATTCACAATCACCTGTGGCCAATCGTTGAGATGTTGCTCCTCAATAGCTTTGCGCCAGTCGCTTTCACTCTTATCTACGGAGATGCTGATAATTTGCAGTTGGTCGCCATGCTCCTCATGTAGTTTTCGCACCCTCGGTATTTCGTTGATGCAGGGCGTACACCAACTTGCCCAAAAATCAAGCAATACATAGCCCTTGGCATAGCACTCCGAGAGTTTGATCTGTTTGCCATCGGCAGAGCGCAGTGTAGCATCTAACGCCTTGCTGCCCACCTCCCCGCCATTGAGCTTGGCTATATCATGGCAAATATACATCAATTCGCCGAGAGAGCTACATCTTTGCCTTTCGTTAAGCGCGCTGATATACGATTCTATGGCCGAAATATCGTAATCGAAGCCGATTAACTCCTTTATTAAGTGTGGAATTATGGCTTGGTCGCGGTGGCTGTCAATGTATTTTATTGCGATGTCGGGCCACCGGTTACCTATCTCGTGATGCTCCAATATGAGCGAGTAACACTCTGCCCATAGTTCGTCGGCATTTGATGAGCCGGCATTATGGGCTGCCACCCACTCCTCATTCTTGCGCACTGCCTCGTGGCTCTTCAGATATACCGCTTTGTCGAGCTCAAGAAAGGTTTTACGATACTCCTTTAGTTCATTGTCGATGCTTAACCCGCGAATAGAGTAGTCGTACAAGGCATCTCGCGCTGCGCTAAATTTAATCTCTGAAGGCTCTATAAAGAGCTGCGCATAATCCATATTCTGAAATGTCAGCGTTGCAGGAACAACACCATCAACCTCGCCTTCGAAGTGAAAACGCCCACCGTTGATGTATGCTGTATCGCACTGCTCATACCAGATACCATCTCGCTTTATGGGGTAGACCAGACAGATCATCTCGCCATTGTCTGCATCTGTTATCACACCATTAACAACAAAGTCTTGGCCGCTATTGCAGGCCCCGAGCAGTGCAATAGCCGATAAAAACATTATGAGTCTTGTCATGCTTATCAATGTAATTGCTCTGCTAACGATTCTGCATTGATATTATTGCATAAGATGGCTATAACGCTTCGCGGTGGAGGGCCGAGAGCCCCCTGTGCGCGATGTTGCATCGTTTGTGAAGGTGTGCAACTATCAACTACTTGTTGGGTATCGAGCACTGAATAAGTGTGGCTGTGATGATGGCGCCAAGTATGCCGACCAGCATTGGAACAAGCTCGTTGCGGATGCCGACAACCCACAGCGCAGCCATTGTTAATGCCGTGGACATAAGCCCCCAAAAGGCTACGCGCCCCGTCCTCTTGGCATCCATTCGTTTGCGGTCGTTCTCAGACAGCACATTGATTAGATCGGGTCGAAGTAGCACCAGTACGGCACACAGTGCGATAATAGCTGCTACCAATAGTGTAACCATCGCTTTAGCCTATTTTGCAAGGAGACTCTTTGCGGTATTCAGATCTTTTCGGCACACCTGCACTTGTGCCGGAGCATCGCTGTCCTTGATGTATATGGGGCTATGCTTCTCAACAATCATAGCTTGGATGCCAGCGGCCTCTAATGTGGCAACTATTGCCTCTGCACTTGGTATATCCTGACACTCTGCTGCGACAACAAGCATATTCTCGTCGTTCTCACTCTCTCGTCTCATCCTCTCGGTGTAAAGGGTGTTGAAGATACCTAATGATATTGAGAGTGTGAGCCAGTGCATTGTCTTATCGGCAACCTCTGCTGCATCAGACAATAGTATGAAGCAACCGAAAAACATCGTAGTATAGAGAGCGATCTTAAAGACTGCATCTATAATCTTGTGCCATGCACCCTCTAAACCCCTCCGTTCAGCTATAATTTTAGCGATTAGGGCCACTATGCTTAATATTGCACAGGTGATAAGTATGCTCTTCCATGATATGTCATCCTCGTCACCAAACCAGCCGAATACAACACCTAATATATACCTTATGATAAAGAAGCTTGCGGTGGTTAGAACAATAAGTATGATAGTCGCAAGGATGTTATTCAGCGTTTTCTTCGTGTTCGATCTCATGGCGTAAAGGTTAGTTCAATATATTCTCAACCACAAAGTTAATGTGTTGGCGTGAATTCTCCAAATTTTTCTGTGTGTAAAGGGCTAGTGTAAAGGGCTACACCACGACTATGAGGTGACCCCAAAAGTTTTTGTCCAAACTTTTGGGGTCACTTCACAATGAGCGGTCGCCTCCGTTTTCACACTATCGCCAATCCCACGATGGGTGTGCCGGGTCGTTGGCCGTGAGAGCCTCCGCGAGTGAGAGCCCCAAGGCCTTTGCTACGCCCTCGCCGTATGCTGGGTCAGCGCGGTGGCAGTTGCGGATATGGCGGTACTTAATAAACACCTCTGCGTCACCCATAGCGCGAGCTGTATTCTCGCACGTTGCCCTTTGGTCCTCTGCCGACATCAGTCGCCACAGCTTGCCCGGCTGCGTGTAGTAGTCGCTGTCGAGTTCGCGCTCATCGTAGTTATAGACCTCGCCTGTGACCGACAAAGGCGGCTCTTTGAGGTGCGGTTGGTCTTGCCACTCGCCATAGCTATTCGGCTCATACGAAATGGTGCGCCCCATGTTATCATCGGTGCGCATCTGCCCGTCACGATGATACGAATGGTAGGGGCAGCGAGGGCGGTTTACGGGTATCAGATGGTGGTTGACACCCAGGCGGTAGCGTTGCGCATCGCCATACGAAAAGAGTCGTCCCTGCAACATCTTGTCGGGCGAGAAGCCAATGCCGTCGATGATGTTCATCGGGTTGAACGCCGCCTGCTCGGTCTCGGCAAAGAAGTTCTCGGGGTTGCGGTTAAGCTCCAGGATGCCCACATCGTGAAGCGGGAAATCGCCGTGATACCACACCTTCGTGAGGTCGAAGGGGTTGATGTGGTACTCGCGTGCCTCATCTTCGCTCATCAGCTGCACCTGCATCAACCACCGTGGATAGTCGCCACGCTCGATAGCCTCGAAGAGGTCGCGCTGGTGCGACTCTCTATCCTTCGCAATCACCGCCTCTGCCTCCTCGTCGGTCATATTCTTGATGCCCTGCAAGGTGCGCAGATGAAATTTCACCCATGTGCGGCGGTTGTCGGCATTGATGAAGCTGTAGGTGTGGCTGCAAAAGCCGTGCATGTGGCGGAAGGAGTATGGTATGCCGCGCGGCGACATTGTTATGGTCACCTGGTGCAACGCCTCGGGCAGCAGTGTCCAGAAGTCCCAGTTGCTATTTGCCGAGCGCATGCCTGTTCGTGGGTCACGCTTTATGGCGTGGTTCAGATCGGGGAACTTAAGCGGGTCGCGCAGAAAGAATACAGGCGTGTTGTTGCCCACCAAGTCCCAGTTGCCCGTGTCGGTGTAGAACTTCATCGCAAAGCCGCGAATGTCGCGCTCGGCATCGGCAGCACCACGCTCACCCGCGACGGTCGAGAAGCGCACAAAGCACTCGGTCTTCTTGCCCACCTCCGCGAATATCGAGGCGCGAGTGTAGGCGGTGATGTCGTGCGTAACGGTGAACGTGCCGTAGGCTCCCGACCCCTTGGCATGCATGCGTCGCTCGGGAATTACCTCGCGGTCGAAGTGGGCGAGCTTCTCGGTAAACCATGGGTCTTGCAGGGTGACAGGGCCACGCACGCCGGCCGTCTGCGTGTTCTGATTGTCGGCTATCGGTCGGCCATTCTCCGCCGTCAAATGTTTTTTGTCATTCTGTTTCATAGAGGAAATTTTAAGTATCGACTATCAAATTCCCAAAACTGTGCCATAAGCTCGTTTAGGGCGTTTTGCGAGCTGCGATTTGTGCGATCATAACTTATGCTAATAGCACCATAAGAAAGTATGATTGAATTTATGTTTGTATATTGGAAATTCTTATTACATTTGCACTGTGAAACAAGATAAACGATAACTAATAAAAACTAAACGACTATGGAGAAGTATACATGTATGCCTTGCGGATGGACCTATGACCCCGAGATTGGTGACCCCGAGAATGGTATTGCCCCCGGCACATCTTTTGATGAGTTGCCCGATGATTGGACATGCCCGGTATGTGGCGTAGGTAAGCAGCTTTTTGACAAGGAGTAATTAACGAATAAAACATTAACACTATGGAGATTAAGAATAAGGTATTGGCAACTATGCAGGAGGCGGGCGAGCCTCTGAACGCAGGTAAGATCGCAGAGCTCAGCGGCATTGATCGCAAGGAGGTAGACAAGGCGATGAAGCAGCTTAAGGAGGAGGGCGCAATTGTGTCGCCGGTACGTTGCAAGTGGGAGCCTGCGAAGTAGTCAGGTCCCGACCCTATAACATAGTAGGCAGGCCATGGGGCCTGCCTATTTTGCGTTGTGGCGTGGTGTTGTTTGGTGCAACTCATTAAATCTTAAATCCTAACCTAAACTGTAAGTGTGGCTCAAAAAAGAAGCGACCATAATTGCCCGAGTAGTATCCAACGCCTCCACCTATGGTAAACTCGCAAAACCAATGCTTTGTGAACTCTCTTTTGATACCGTAGACCGGTACTAATGAGGTTCTAAATGGGGTGTTCGGGAGTAAGATTGCACCACTGATTTTCGCCGCGAAGAAGTCATGATTGTTTAGATAGTATCTTGGCTCAATCGTTAGACGGAATCCATTACTCCATTCATAGTTGTATTTTTGTGGCGAATAAGCTTCGCTACCGGCACCGATGCGACCAATCAATGACATGCCGCTATTCCACACATACTCATAGCTATACTCAAGACGGTATGGGGTTGATATGGAGAATGTGTGGTGTGAGCCTACTTGCTCGTAGCGTGGTTTAGCGGTTGATTTGCTCTCCTGCGCCTCTGCGCTATAAGCACCTGCAAATAGCGCAATAATAAGGATTACTAAACTCTTTTTCATAATCTGTTTTGTTAGTTTATAATTGTTAAAATTTTCTGCCTACAAATTTACCCCCCCTTGAATTTTCCAAATTTTCGAACAGGAAAGTGTCGTGGAGGGATGTTAATTAGTTACTCTTCACCACATCTGCGGGATTCTCTGTTGCGGCACGCCACGAGCGGAGAGTTACCGTGATGACCGTGATAGCAAGGATGATGGCGACTGCCACAGCATATACCC
>CALGRZ010000095.1 GCA_937880705.1 uncultured Alistipes sp. | reverse complement strand
AGAGTACGGTGAACTTGCGGCAGTGTACCGACAACTCGCCGGTGTTGGTGAGGAAGGCGAAGCCCTCAACGCCAATGAAGTCGCCGATGTCGAGCAACTTCTTGAATACGGTGTTGTAGAGCGTGGGGTCACCCTCGGGGCAGATGTCGTCACGACGGATGTATACCTGAATACGGCCTGTCGAGTCCTGTAACTCGAAGAACGATGCCGAGCCCATAATACGACGGCTCATGATACGACCGGCGATGGAGATCTGCTGGAAGTTACCCTTCTGGGCATCGTACTCCTCGGCGATCTGCTTTGCGGTGGCATTTACCTCGAAACGTGCTGCGGGATAGGGGTTGATGCCCAGCTCGCGCAGAGCCTTAAGCGACTGTCGACGCAACTGTTCCTGTTCACTGAGTTCAATGTTCATAGTATATTTTTTTTAGTTTTATACCTTAATTAATATAGTATGGCGCAAAGATACACAAAAAAACTCAAAATGAAAAGGCGATAGGCGAAAAGTGGGATCAGTCTAACAGTTACAAAAAAAGCTGCCCGCGAGGACAGCTTTTCCGCCCCGTTGCAGGGGCTACACCCAATAAAAACTAAAAAGATTCGAACTATTTACAAATCAGCTACCATCACGGGTCGGCTGAATGTCTATTTTTACGATGCAAAGATGCACCATTTTTTCGGACGTCACAATCGCATAATTTAGTGAAAATGGTTTGTTGTGCATCCCTATATCTTGGGATTTGTGGTTTGCAAAAATATTAGTATATTTGCATTATGAAAGCCCGAAGAGGGCATGTTGAAAAAGTAAATTACTGATAACCAATGAATAAGTATACTTCCGTGTCGCCTGTCGTAAGGCTTGTGCCGGAGATGAAGATTTTTGAACTTATCGAGGCCGACTACTCGCTACTCTCGATATTCGATCGCCTGGATATCGTGCTGCCCTTTGGCGATATGTCTATCAGAGAGCTGTGCCACAGAGATGGCTACTCCGACCACCTCTTCTTGGAGCTGTGTCGTATGCATGTGGATCTGAACTATCGTCCCGCCGTCGAGCAGCTCACCGAGGATATGCTGCCACAGCTGCTGCGCTACCTGCGCGCCTCGCACCACTACTACGAAGGCTACCTGTTGCCCCATACCATGATGCACCTTGACGAGGTGCTGGCGCACTGCGACGAGCTCTCGCAGCTCACCCTCAGGAGGTTCTACACCGACTATGTAGACTTTGTGCGCAACCACCTCAATGAGGAGGAGCGCGACGTCTTTGCCATTATCGAGCAGTCTAAACTGCCCGAGGATGACCTCGAGTCTTTGCAGATGCCCCATGGCGATATCGATGACCGCACGTCGGACATAGCCTCGCTGATCATTAAGTACCTGCCCGAGCAGGCACCTATCAAGTTGCGCTATGCGATGTTGAAGGATATATATGTATTGCGTGATGACCTGCGTCGCCATGCCAATGTAGAGTTGTATCTGCTTAAGCCTCTGGTGGATAGGTTTATAAGATAGTAGTAGTTATGAGGTTGACACAAGTGGTTATTGTCGAGAGGTCGGCGATGCTGGCCGAGGGCCTCTCTTCGTTGCTGCGTGCAAGCGGCCGATTTAATGTTGTGGGCTGCTATGGTACGCTCGTGGAGATGCTTAAGAGTCAGCGACTCAGCGATGTGGATGTCGTTGTTGTCGCCGCCTCGCTGTGGGCACAGGTCGAGGAGTGTGCCGAGCTTCAGGAGCAGACGCTCGTGGCATTGCAGAGCTCGCTCGTGGAGGGCGATGCGCTGCGCAGCTTCTCTGCGACAATAAACCTCTACACCTCGGCCGAGGATGTGGTGCGCCTTATCAACGAGGCTGTGGAGAACCCCACAGACCGCAATGTGGCCGATAGCCATGACCTCTCGGAGCGCGAGCGCGATGTGTTGGTGCTGGTGGCTCGAGGATTTACCAACAAGGAGATAGCCTCGGAGCTCAATATCTCGCCCCACACGGTTATCTCGCACCGCAAGAATATTGTCCATAAGACGGGTATCCGCTCGGTGGCCGGTCTTACGGTATATGCTGTACTAAACAAACTTATAGATAGCGAAATGCTCTGATTATGAAGTGCGAACTTTGTGCTTATAGTGTTGAGGCCTGCCGCGTGGCTGCCCGTATGGGTGTCGACCGTGTGGAGCTGTGTGCCTCGCCTGCCGAGGGTGGTGTGACACCCTCGCTGGCTACCATCGAACGTGTCAAGGATATAGATGGCATCGATGTAAGTGTTATGATACGCCCTCGCGGTGGCGACTTCCTCTACTCGGACGACGAGTTCGAGACCATGCTCCGCGATGTGGAGTGCGCCCGCATGGCGGGTGCCACGGGTGTGGTCTTTGGCGTGCTCACGGCCGATGGCAGGGTAGATGTGGAGCGCACGTCGCGCCTCGTCGAGGCCGCCAAGGGCATGGAGTGCACCTTCCACCGTGCAGTGGATATGACCGAGGACTACCTCGCAGCTGTCGAGGATATCATCGCGGCGGGGTGTCACCGCATACTCACCTCGGGAGGCTACGACAAGGCCTTCGACGGCATCATCAACATCGGTCAGGCGGTGGCCAAGGCTGCCGGTCGCATCGAGATTATGGCCGGCAGTGGCGTAAATGCCGACAACGCCATGGCCATAGCCTCTACGGGTGTCGATGCCCTGCACTTCAGTGCCAAGAAGATGGTGGCAGGAGGCATGGAGTACCGCAATCCCCGTATCTCGATGGGTGGCAGCGATGCTGTGGATGAGTTCGCGCTGCGCGTGGTCGACGAGGAGGAGGTTGAGAAGATCCTAAAACTTGTAAAACGATAGATAACCGACTAACTATGAGAAGATTGTTTGTAATGGTCGCAGTGGCCCTTGCGGTGAGCTGCGCCACCGACTACCGAGCAACGCTGCCCGAGGAGCTGCGTGCAGAGCTCGATGCCGTGATAGCGTCGTCGCCACGCTCGGAGGCCCTCGAGAGCCTTATGCAGGAGTGTGACCGCAACCACTGCCGCGACATGGCCTACCTGCTTGTCAATATGCCCGAGGGTGACCGCGACACCATGTCGCTGGAGCTGCTCAAGGAGAATGTAGACTATGCGGTGCGTGTTCGCGAGCAATACGCGTGGGCCAAGGCTCTGCCCGAGGATGTATATCTTAACGATGTGTTGCCCTACTTCGTCGTTGACGAGGTGCGCGATGCGTGGCGTAAGGAGCTCTACGAGCTCTTCTCACCGGCGGTAGATACCTGTGCTACGATGTACGATGCGCTGTGTGCCGTCAATGCCAATATACCGCGTCTGACGGGTGTCGACTACAACACCCTGCGCGAGAAGACCAACCAGAGCCCTCGCGAGTCTATGCGCCAGGGCATGGCCTCATGTACAGGCCTCTCGATCCTGCTCGTCGATGCCTACCGCGCTGTGGGTATCCCTGCCCGCTTTGTGGGTACAGCCTCATGGCACGACAATCGCGGCAACCATAGCTGGACCGAGGTGTGGCTCGATGGCCAGTGGCGCGTTACCGAGTACTACTTCCCCTCGCAGCTTGACCACCTGTGGTTTATGCCCGATGCCTCGAAGGCCGTTGCCGAGGATCGCACCTATGCCATCTACGCTACGCGCTTTGGCAAGGCCGATGATTGGTTCCCTATGGTATGGTGTGGCGAGGATGAGTCTATCGAGGAGCTGCCTCGTTGGATAGGTGCCGAGAATGTTACGCAGCACTATGTCGAGCTTGCCTACGAGCAGTATACACGCCACCTGGAGGCCGGAACACACACCTTCCTGCGCATTGCGGGCTACAAGGAGCGTGGCAAGACCGAGCACTCGGGTGACCGTGTGGCTATGGGTGTGGATGTATTCCGCGGTACGGAGCAGATGGGTGGTGGCCTCACGGCCGGCCCGTTACGCGATATGAACGATATGTTCTCGGTGCTGGTGCCCAAGAATACGGAGTATGAGCTGCGCTACTACAATGCCGAGGGTGAGCTACAGCGACAGAGCGTGAGCCTTGGCGAGGAGCCCGTGACGGTCGAGGTCTACCTCCAGTAGATGTAGCATTGCAGAGCTCTATACAGAGTGGGGATGGCTAATTTCGTGTTAGCCATCCCCACTGTTTTACCTCCTGGGCAGTGTCGCCTCGAGCAGTATGGCCTTCTCGACCATCTCTGCCGAGCGCGACAGTAGCGAGTGTAGCTTCACCCTGCGACCCTGTCGGGTGTAGCTCCTGCCGTTGAGGGCCAACCATGCTGCGGTGTGGTAGGCATCCACAGCCTCGCGCTCGCGGCAGTTGTCGCGTAGCAGATCCCCCTTGCGCTCCATGGCAACCGATGCGAGGTGGGCCATTAGATCCTTGTTGCGCACCCGCTGACGGATGTCGTAGATGATGTCATCCTGCTCGTAGAGGAGTCTGTCCAGAATGTCATCGGCGATGAATAGGCGGTCGCCATTAGTCTTTGCCACGAGCTGATAGTTTGATTTGTTGATCATAACACACTTGTTTTTAGAGTTAAACATGCCATCGACTGCCGAAGATGTCAAAGAGCGCGGGTGTACACATGGGTGCACAACCCCCTAAAGGCCTTCGACAGCCCTGATGGTTGGTGTGTTACAATGTTAAGGTTGGCCTATTGCCAAGGTGTGGGCATCCACACTTTGCAATTATAGATAGTACAAAGGTAGCAAATCTATCTTAAAGGTGCAAAAAAAGTTAGGCGCAGCCAATTTTGACTACGCCTAATTCAACTGATACGGCACTCTACTCGAAGCTCTTACCCATAAACCAGCGTGGTAGGTTGCAACCAATATAGTTGCCCACGATGGCCCAGAGCCATGCCCAGAGCAGCATCCACTCGAAGCGGTCGGTGAGCAGTGCTAAGCTGTAGTAGAAGGCATCGGCAACGCAGTGCGGCAGACCACACATTATAAATACAGGTACGCCGAAGAGCAGTGGCAGGTAGTGTCCGCGACGTGCTCCATAGACGGCCAGGGTCATAATCATGCCGGTGCCTATGGAGGTGACCGTAAGGCCATGCCACGAGGCTGTGAGGCGTGCCGAGAGTATGCCGTCGAGGTTGGCGAAGAGCGTATCGCCGGTGCAGTAGCGGGCGATGAGGGCTGCCAGAAGACAGCCTACGGCATTGCCCAGAAGCATAAGCACCAGACGCGGCATCTCCCGATAGGGCAGGTAGCCCGCCTTGCCGGTGTAGAGCTGTGCACCGCACATCACGACACACAGCAGACCGAAGGCGAAGAGCACGGCACCCGATAGTCCGCCGACGCGCAGATATACAAGGCCGGCAATGCCGATCAGAAGACCGGCAAAGACCGACATTGATAGGAAGTTTCTCATTACATTACGATGTTGATGATCTTGCCCTTGACAACGATGATCTTCTTGGGCTGCTTGCCCTCCAACCAACGCTGTGCACCCTCGGTGGTGACGATATGTGCCACGATATCCTCCTGTCGCATATCCAGGGCGTACTCCTGCTTAAAGCGCAGCTTGCCGTTGATCATGATGGGGTACTCAAACGAGTTCTCCACCAGGTAGCTCTCGTTGCACTCGGGGAACGCAGCATCGCACACCGTGGTGGTGTGGCCAAGTGCATGCCACAGCTCCTCGGCCATGTGAGGTGCAAAGGGTGCTATGAGTGCCACCAGAGGCTCCAGTACCTCGCGCTTCGAGCAGTCGCCCAGCTCGTTGAGGCAGATCATGAAGGCTGCAACAGAGGTGTTGAACGAGAAGTTCTCGATATCCTCTCTTACCTTCTTGATGGTCTTGTGCAGGGTCTTAAGCTCGGCGGGTGTAGCCTTGTCGTCGTTTACGAGCTTCACGCCATCGCGCGAGTAGAACTTCGACCAGAAGCGGCGCAAGAACTTATGCACGCCATCAATACCGTTGGTATCCCAAGGCTTAGACTGCTCCAAGGGGCCGAGGAACATCTCGTACATACGCAAGGTGTCGGCGCCATAGGCATCGACAATATAGTCGGGATTTACGACATTGAACATCGACTTCGACATCTTCTCGATAGCCCAGCCACAGATATACTTGCCATCCT
>CALGRZ010000094.1 GCA_937880705.1 uncultured Alistipes sp. | reverse complement strand
TTATCACCGGTGCTGTGCTCTTCTTCTTCGGTACAGGTCCTGTTAAGGGCTTCGCCACCACGCTGGTTGTAGGTATCATCACCTCGTTGTTCTGCTCGATCTTCATCACTCGCGTACTGCTCGAGGCGTGGGCTGCCCGTCGTGGCACTATCGCCTTCTCGAACAAGCTCACCGAGAACTTCCTGCAGAACATCAAGTTCAGCTTCATCGAGAAGCGTAAGTACTCTTACATCCTCTCTGGCTCACTCATCGTGCTCTCGATCATCTCGCTTCTGACTCTTGGTCTTAACAAGGGTGTAGACTTCACCGGTGGTCGTGCCTACGTTGTTAAGTTCGAGCAGACTGTAAATGTCGAGGATGTTCGTGCTGCCCTCGAGGAGGAGTTCTCGACTGTTGCCGATGCTGCAAACGCCTCGGTTGAGGTTAAGCAGTTCGGTGCCGACAACCAGGTTCGTATCGTTACCCAGTACCAGCCCGAGGGTCTGGATGGTGAGGAGGCCAACGATGTTGTTGACCGTCTTATCTACGAGGCCGTTAAGGAGTTCTATACTCTCGAGGGCTTCGAGTTTGACCACTTCCGTACTGCAGGTGACGGCATCGCACAGTATGGTATCGCCTCTTCGGAGCAGGTGGGTAGCGCAATCTCGAGCGAGATGACCCGCAACTCGATTGTTGCTGTGTTGCTCTCGCTGGTGGCTATCGGCATCTATATCGCCATCCGTTTCCGTCGTTGGCAGTGGGCTCTGGGTGCTACCGCAGCCTTGGCACACAACGCCATCCTGGTTATCGGTATCTTCTCGATGCTCTACGCTATCATGCCCTTCAACTTGGAGGTTAACCAGGCCTTTATCGCCGCTATTCTGACCATCATCGGTTACTCTATCAACGATACCGTGGTTATCTTCGACCGTATCCGTGAGTATCTGGGTCTCTACCCCAAGCGCGATATCAAGAACAACATCGATAGTGCTATCTGCGCTACGCTGTCGCGTACTATCAACACCTCGGGTACCACGCTCGTTACGCTGTTGGCTATCTTCATCTTCGGTGGTGAGACCATCCGCGGTTTCGTCTTCGCGTTGATCCTCGGTGTTATTATCGGTACCTACTCGTCAGTATTCGTGGCTACTCCTATCGCCTATGACCTCCAGCGCAAGAAGGCTGCAAAGTCTATTGCCAAGGAGCCTGCCAAGGCCGAGTAGTTTTAGGCTACTTAAAAGTCATATAAAAATAGGTTGCCATCCGATTTGGAGGCGACCTATTTTTTTTATAACTTTGCCAGAGTAAACCTCTTTATGAAATGAAAAGACTTAAGGCTTTCTACGGCTGGTTGCGCAGCTGTATCTCACCCGTATATGTCACCATGCTTGTGGCAGCCTTTGTGCTGTGGTATATCACCAAGCTGGGCGATAACTACACTACCGACCATCAGGTCACGGTCATCGTCGATGGCAATCGTTTCGACGTGGGTTGTACGATCCGCGGTAAGGGTACCGATCTGATCGGCTATACGCTCACCTCGCGCAATAGCGAGTTTGACATCCCCCTTGCCGAGCTCTCGTTTGAGCAGGATGTCGTAAACGACGAGGGTATCGTCATGCGCCATATCTCGGGCGTGTCGTTGCAGCAGGCTTTGGCATCGCGTATGAACGATGTCGACGTGGTGGCTGTGGGCATCACACCCTCGTTTGAGGTTGGTCGCATACACGCCGAGGAGGAGTTCGAGTAGAGCTACGGCAATAGGGTTAAAACGCCATAATATCTATATATATGTATAAGGTAGCAATCACCGGTGGCATCGGCTCTGGCAAGAGCAAGGTGTGCGAGCTGTTGATGGGGCTGGGCGTCGCAGTCTACGACGCCGACAGTCGCGCCAAGGCTCTTATGAACACAAGTCCTGAACTTCGAGCATCGCTTGTCGAGCGTTTCGGCTCGGAGTGCTACACTGCCGAGGGGCTTAACCGTGGATGGCTCGCCTCGCGTGTCTTCTCTTCGGAGGAGGAGCTCAAGGCCCTCAACGCTATTGTTCACCCTGCCGTTATGGATGACTTTGGTCGTTGGGCCGAGCAGCAGCAGGGTAGCTATGTAGTCATCGAGTCTGCCATCATCTTTGAAGCAGGCCTTGAGCATAGGGTAGATGCCGTTGTTGCGGTTATGGCACCCGAGGCTCTGCGTCTGGAGCGTGCCATGCGTCGTGATGACACTACCGAGGAGCAGGTGCGCGACCGTATGCGCAATCAGCTCTCCGACGAGCAGCGTTGCGATCGATCGAAGTATGCAATCGTAAATATCGAGCTCGACGACCTGGAGGAGGATGTCGAGCAGCTACACCGCCGTCTGTCGTATGATGCTCAATCCATCAACGCTTGATTGGGATTGTAGCCATGTCATGGCTATAGTCAACCTCACGCCCGACTCGTTCTATGCCGGCAGCCGTGTTGCGGATCGCGAGGCTGTGCGCCGACGTGTCGAGGCGGTTATCTCGGAGGGTGCCACAATTGTGGACCTCGGTGGCTACTCCTCGCGTCCCGGTGCTGCGGAGGTGAGCCTCGAGCAGGAGTGGGAGCGTCTAAGGCTCGGCCTGGAGGTGGTTGGTGAGTGTGGCGGTGAAGTTGTAGTCTCGATAGATACCTTCCGCTCGGAGATTGTACGTCGCGCTGTCGAGGCCTTTGGCGCGGTGATAGTCAACGACATCTCGGCCGGTGAGCTCGATAGTGATATGCTGTCGACGGTTGCACGCCTCGGGTTGAAGTATGTGGCTATGCACATGCGTGGCGTACCTCGGACTATGCAGCAGCTCACGCACTATGATCGCGGTGTTGTTGACGGTGTTGTGGAGTACTTCCGTGAGCGTGTTGCGACGATGCTTCGTGTGGGTATTAGCCGCGAGAACATTATCCTCGACCCCGGCTTCGGCTTTGCCAAGAGCCTTGAGCAGAACTATGAGCTTATGCGCCACTTGGAGCTAATCACGTCACTGGGCCATAAGGTTTTGGTTGGCGTTTCGCGCAAGTCTATGATATATAAGTTGCTGGATACTACACCCGAGGAGTCGTTACCCGGCTCGTTGGCTCTGGCCTGGGAGTCATTGCGTAAGGGTGCTACCATCCTGCGTGTTCACGACGTGGGGGCTACACGTCAGATTGTCGATCTATATAACCACTATACACGATGATAAAGGTTGAAAATGTTGTCAAACGCTTTGGCGACCTTGAGGTGTTGCATGGCGTGAGCATGAGTGTCGGTCGTGGCGAGATAGTGTCGCTGGTAGGTGCCAGTGGTGCCGGCAAGACCACGCTGTTGCAGATTATCGGCTCGTTGCTTTCGGCCGACGGAGGTCGTGTGCTGATTGATGGAAAGTCGCCCGAGGGCATGGACGATGCGGCCTTGTCGTCGTTTCGTAACCGCCACATAGGCTTTGTCTTCCAGTTTCACCACCTCCTTGAGGAGTTCTCGGCTCTGGAGAATGTTATGATGCCTATGCTTATAGCACGTCGCAGCCGTGGTGAGGCCGAGGCGCGTGCCCGCGAGCTACTTCGCATGGTGGGCATGTCGCACCGTGAGGAGCATAGACCCTCGGCCCTGTCGGGTGGCGAGCAGCAGCGTGTGGCCATCGCCCGTGCTTTGGCCAACGAGCCCTCGGTGGTACTTGCCGACGAGCCTACCGGAAATCTGGATAGTGCCACCCGCGAGGAGATACAACGCCTCTTCTTCGAGTTGAGGGATCGCACCAATCAGACCTTCCTGATTGTAACCCATGATGAGGCCCTTGCCTCGATGTCGGATAGAAAGATTGAGATGAGCGATGGTCGTATCCTTTAACGAGAATATGTCGCGCGAGGAGTTGCGCGATCTGCTTGAGTACCTTCATGACCGCTATAACCGCCCCGACTTTATCGAGCCGGATCCCATCAGCGTGCCCCATAGCTTCACTTCGAGAGATGACCGCGAGATAGCGGGCTTTATGGCCGCTACCATCGCCTGGGGTAACCGTCAGGCCATTGTCAAGAGTGCACATCGCATGATGCGATATATGGACAATGCCCCTGCGGACTTTGTGCGCAACGCCACGGATGCCGATATAGACTCGCTCGGCGACTTTGTTCACCGCACCTTCAATGGCGAGGACTTCAAGACCTTTGTCCGCTCTCTGCGCCATATCATCGAGGGGTGGGGCGGCATAGGCAACTACTTTGAAGAGCAGTACGAGGCGTTGGGCGATATGCGTGATGTGATCTCTGCGTTCCGCCGCGACTTCTTCTTCGTGGAGCACGATCGCCATGCCGAGAAGCACCTCTCGAATATAGACCGCGGTGCCGCCTGCAAGCGACTATGTATGTATCTGCGCTGGTTCGTGCGGCGTGATGATCGTGGCGTGGACTTTGGACTATGGCAGCGCATACCCATGTCGGCACTCTACCTGCCCTTGGATCTGCACACCGGTCGTATGGGCCGTGCGCTGGGTCTGTTGCAGCGTAAGCAGGATGATTGGCGGGCCGTCGAGCAGATCACGGCTGCGTTGCGCGAGTTCTCTAAGGAGGATCCTACGCGCTACGACTACTCGCTCTTCGGGGCCGGCATCACCCGCCTCATAGATAATATTTAGCGATGTTTAGGTTTAAGGAGTTCGAGCTGCAGGATGATCTGTGCGCCATGAAGGTGGGCACGGATGGCGTTCTGCTGGGTGCTTGGGCCGATCTTCGAGGTGGCAGGCGTGTGCTCGATATGGGCACAGGCTCGGGCCTTATAGCTCTTATGGCTGCGCAGCGCGTTCCCACGGCCGAGGTCGTAGCCATAGATATTGACCATGGTGCTGCACGTCAGGCTCGTGCCAATGTTGCTGCCTCGCCCTGGAGCTCACGCATCGAGGTGCTGGAGGCCGATGTGAGGGAGTTTACCTCGGAGCGTCGCTTTAGCCACATAGTGAGCAATCCCCCCTTCTTTGTCGACTCGCTACACTCGCCCAACGGTGCCCGCACCGTGGCACGTCACACCACGTCGCTGACCTTCGATGACATTGTGGCTGCGGCCTGTCGTCTGCTCGACGATGGGGGAGTGTTGAGCCTGATACTGCCTACGGATGTAGCCTCCGACATGCGCTATGCGGCCTTTGGCCGTCTGTGGCTCCGTCGCCAGACGGATGTCGTAACACGCGAGGGCGATGCGCCCAAGCGCACCTTGATGGAGTTCGTGATGTCGCCCTCACCCCTGATGCCCCGTGTCGACAGCCTTATAATACACAGCTCGTCGGGAGGCTACAGCGAGGCCTATCGTCGGCTTGTCGAAGAGTTTTATCTGAAATTTTGAATATCATAAAAATATATAGTATCTTTGTAGAGTATAACAGGTAAACTTATGAAACGTCTATCACTTATCGCAATAGTGCTTCTGCTCTCTGCCACGATGGTGGAGCTCTCGGCACAGCAGGTCGTAAAGAAACGCATCGGTGTATATAAGGAGAATGGCCGACATGTTGTCGCCGAGGCCAATACCACCCTCGAGGTCTGCCTTACTATCGAGCGTGAGCAGCTCGTCGTAGGCCCCTATGCGCGTTATGCACAGAAGCTGCTCGGCAGTCGTGCTCCGCTGGTGGATCGCACGGACTATAGCATCACATCGGCCGCTGTGAGGGTTGCAGAGCAGGGTGGTGGCGCATCAATCGAGGTGTCGGAGGGTGTTAAATACCCCGACCACAATGGCGATGGAATGACCTTTGCCGTAGTACTTCCCAACCGTATGTCGACAACCGAGTTACAGGCCGATGAGGCTGCCCGCGAGGCTGCCGAGCAGATCTTCACGCTGCGCCGTGCCCGTGTGGAGCTCGTCACCGGCGAGCTGGGCGACACCTTTGGTGCCGGTCTGGAGAGTGCTTTGAGGGAGATTGACCGCCTCGAGCAGCAGTACCTCGAGCTCTTCTATGGCAAGCGTTGTGTTACCACAACTGTGGAGCGTGTGCTTATCCCCGTTGCCGAGGAGAAGACCTCGTATGTGGTTGCGCGCTTCAGCCCCACCGAGGGCCTTGTTGCGAAGGATAACCTCTCGGGCGATATTGTGATGCTGGCCATTACACCCTCCCAGATGAGCTATCCCGAGGGTCTGGAGAAGGGCGCGGTGAGCTACCGCTATGCCAACAATGCCGAGGTTGTGGTAACGCTTCAGCAGGAGGCACTCGCAAGCACCGTGTTGCCTATATATGAGTTTGGAAAAACAGTGCTTTTCAAGTAGTTAAGCGATGGATAATACCCAGCGAATGATAGAGCTGCTTGGCCTTGTACGCAAGCAGATGAATGGTGCCGTAGCCGAGAGTATGGCTACGCACAACCAGAAGTATGGCCTGAACTATGGTGTCAGCATCGCCACGCTGCGCGAGATAGCCGACAAGCAGCCCCGTGACTACGCCTTCGCAAAGTATCTCTACACGCAGCAGGTCAGAGAGCTTAAGCTCTTGGCGTGTCATCTGGCCGATCCTGCCGAGCTCGACCCCCATGAGTTTCCCTTCTGGTCACGCGGCATAGCCAATGCCGAGCTTGCCGAGGAGCTGGCCTTTGCTCTGCTGTCGAAGATCTACGATATCAACTCGCTGATGGGCGTGTGGTCTACCGAGAGCAACGAGATGGTGGCCTACGCAGCACTTATGGCAGCATCGCGCAACGAGCGTACGCTGACCGAGGTGGCCTACATCGCCATCGAGAATGCCATCCGCGCAAATCCCGAGTCGGCCTATATCGCCAATGGTGTGGTGTCGTTGGTATGCTACATCGCCTCGAAGGATAAGACGGTCAAGGTGGGCATCCCCGTGCTGCTGGAGCGCGTGGCGGAGTGTCCGACAAAACAGCGCGTTGTCGAGGAGCTGGAGTGGCGACTGGAGTACGTTTAGAGCCATTTTTGCCATAAAGCGTAGAGGCTTGCACCTTTACCTAACTTCAACCATAAGAGGCTGAATTAAAAGTGTATTTTGGCGTTATACTCGCCCTCAAAATGCTCATTTACACTCAAGTAAACTCCGCTTTTTCGGGCTTCGTATGCCTAAAACTACATCTTTTTATTCAACCTCAAGCAAAAAAAATGGGGATGACTAATTTACTTTTTAGTCATCCCCTCTATATTTACTCTACCCTCTGCTAAAAGAGTGCCTTCGGCAGCTCTGTGATATTCGAGATAAAGACCACGTCGATACCCTTGGGTCGTTTTATGCTGCGCTCCACGAAGCTCGATACGACGATGCGCTTAAAGCCCAGACGTGCCGCCTCCGATATGCGCTGCTCGGTGCGGGGCGCAGGTCGCACCTCACCCGAGAGGCCTATCTCACCGGCACAGCATACCCCCTCGCTCAACGGACGGTCGTAGTATGATGATATGATGGCCGCCACCACCGAGAGATCCATGCCCGTGTCGGAGATCTTGAAGCCTCCGGCAAAGTTGAGAAAGACATCCTTCTGAAACATCTTCATGCCCACGCGCTTCTCCAATACGGCCAACAGCATGTTCAGACGACGCTGGTCGAAGCCTGTCGAGGAGCGTTGTGGCGTGCCGTAGGCGGCGTTGCTCACCAGCGACTGCACCTCGATAAGGTAGGGGCGTATGCCATCTACCACCGAGCCCACCGATATGCCGGCCAGAGGCTCGTCGTAGTGCGACAGAAGTATCTCCGAGGGGTTGTCCACCTGCTTCAGACCATTGTCGCACATCTCGAATACGCCTATCTCGGAGGTGGCACCAAAGCGATTTTTGATGCCTCGCAATATGCGGTAGGTGTTGTTATGGTCGCCCTCGAACTGAAGCACCACGTCGACTATATGCTCCAAAATCTTGGGGCCTGCTATGGTGCCATCTTTGGTGATATGGCCGATGATAAATATGGCTATGCCCGACGACTTGGCCACACGGAGCAGTGTCGTGGCGCACTCGCGTATCTGCGTTACGCTGCCCGCCGAGGAGTCCACAAGGTCGGTGTACATGGTCTGAATGGAGTCGATGATAACCACATCGGGGCGGCTCTCCTCGATCTGTGCCACGATGTTCTCGAGCAGTGTCTCTGTGAATACGATACACTCCTCGTTGTTGATGCCGAGGCGCGTGGCGCGCATCTTTATCTGCTCGGCCGACTCCTCGCCCGATACATAGAGCGTCGTTAGACCGTTGTTGGTGAGTGCCAGCTGTAGCGAGAGTGTTGACTTGCCGATGCCGGGCTCACCGCCCAGCAGTATCAGTGAGCCGGGCACCAGACCACCTCCGAGCACACGGTTTACCTCGCTATGTCCAAGGTCGATACGTCTATTCTCATGCTCGGTGATATCCTGTACCTTGCGAGCTACGGCACGAGGTACCGAGGCCACCTGTGCCGCTACCGACGACGACTCCTTGGCCACGATATGCTCGGTGATGGTATTCCACGCCCCGCAGGCGGGGCACTTGCCCAACCACTTCGGGGTCTCGTAGCCACACTCCGTGCAGAAAAACGCGCGTTTAACCTTTGCCATAAGTTACTGTTAGCTAAAGAGTTTTACGATGTCGTTGCCGTTGGCGTAGATCAGCAGCGCGAAGAGTATCGCAAGGCCTATCCACTGCATCACCTCGAGGAACTTATCGCTGGGCTTGCGGCGTGTGATGATCTCCCAGAGGGTGAACAGCGCATGACCACCATCCAAGCCGGGTATGGGCAGGAGGTTCATCACGGCAAGCATTATGGAGATGAGTGCCGTGAGGTTCCAGAATGTGTACCAATTCCACTCGCCGGGGAATACGTTGCCGATGGCGATGAAGCCACCCACCTCCTTGTAGAGCTTCGTATCGGGGTTGACAATCATCTTAAGCTGCTGCCAATATGACGAGATCTCCTCACCGGCACGCCTTACACCTGCGGGTATAGACTCCCAGAAGCCGTAGTCGCGCTGTCGGGGTACCACATGGCGCACGGTAATGCCGATCTTTGCCTCATCGCTGATGGGTACGTTGAGTGCGAGGGTATCCACGCCACGCAACACGTCAATTCGGGTTGTGGTGCCCTTCACGCGGTTAAGCACCTCGTCGCCATAGTGACGATCTGCAACAGCCTCGCCTGCGATGGCTATGATGCGGTCGCCCGACTCGAAGCCGGCCTCCTGTGCCGTGGGTGCTACCACCTCCTCAACGACGTAGGGCACAAACTCGCGGTAGAGGCCCTTGTAGCCGCCACTCTCGCGCATCTCAACAAGCTTGTCAAGGGTGATATCGAGCTCGATCTTCTCGCCGGCACGCTCGATGACGATGTGGCGTGTGTTGTCGGCTATCAGCAGCTTCTCGCCAATCTCGGCCACGTTGCCGATGGCCTCGCCGTCGATAGTAAGTATGCGGTCACCATCCTCAAAGCCAAGGCCTTTACCCTCCTCGTTGAAGGCGTAGCCGTTGACCATGTCGTCGTTGTGATAGTAGCTCTCGCCCCAGCTATAGAGCATGGCCGAGTAGATGGCCATTGCAAGTATTACGTTCATCATCACACCGGCCAGCATGACGATAAGTCGCTGCCATGCGGGCTTCGAGCGGAACTCCCAGGGTTGTGGCTCCTGCTTCATCTGCTCGAGGTTCATCGACTCGTCGATCATACCTGCAAGCGACACATAGCCACCCAGGGGCAGCCATCCAATACCATACTCGGTGTTGCCTATCTTGCGCTTGTAGAGCGAGAACCAGGGGTCGAAGAAGATGTAGAACTTCTCCACACGGATCTTAAAAAGTCGTGCTGTGATGTAGTGTCCAAACTCGTGAATCATCACCAGCATAGACAACGAGACGATAAACTGTAAAATCTTAATTGCTATCTCCATAATGTGTATCTATTTTCTTGTTTAATGGGGTCTCTACAAATTTAGGTATCGGCGCGTGAGCTCACGAGCCTCGCTGTTGGCCATGTCGTAGTCGGCAAGTGTCGGGTTCTGCTCGAACGATGCATTCTCAAGTGCATAGCGAATCGAGCCCACGATGTCCAGATACGAACACTTATGGTTCAGGAAGGCTGCCACGGCCACCTCATTCGAGCCATTCATCGTACATGCTGCCGTGCCACCACGCATGAGGCAGTCGTAGGCGATGTCGAGTGCCGGGTACTTCTCGCGATCCACATCCGCAAAGGTAAGGGTGGGGTAGTCCAGTATCGAGAAGTTCTCCTGTGCCTCCGCAGCTCGCTCGGGGTAGAGCAGAGCATAGCTTATGGGTGTGTGCATGTCGGCCGTGCCCAGCTGTGCCTTCACGGCACCGTCGGTAAACTCCACCATCGAGTGTACGATGGACTGCGGGTGTATAACCACCTTGATGCGCTCGGGCTCAATGTTGAAGAGCCAGTGTGCCTCGATAACCTCGAAGCCCTTGTTGACCAGCGTTGCCGAGTCGATGGTGATCTTTGCACCCATCTTCCACTGCGGATGCTTGAGTGCTAGCTCGGGTGTCACCATGCCGAGCTCCTCGCGGCTCATGTTGCGCAGGGCACCACCGCTACACGTTATTATCAGGTTGCGGATGCTCTTGCGCTGCTCGCCCTCAAGACACTGCATTATGGCCGAGTGCTCCGAGTCGATAGGCACTATTTCGACACCCTTACGTCGTGCTGCCGACATGATTATGTCGCCACCGACAACCAGTGTCTCCTTATTTGCCAGCGCGATACGTTTGCCACTCTCTATGGCAAGTGCCGTAGGGTGCAGGCCGGCATAGCCTACCAGCGCATTGACTATGGTGTCGCTGCGGTAGCTCGAGGCGACATGGTTGATGGCCTCGCTGCCACACAAGACCTCGATGTCGGTGCCGTTGAGCTCGCGCTTAAGCAGATCGTAGTAACGCTCGTCGCCAATCACCACGCTCTCGGCACCAAACTCGCGGGCTTGCGCTGCAAGCTGCTGCCAGCGGCTGTGTGCTACCAGCGATGTTATCTTGAAACGCTCGGGGTAGCGGCGCACGATGTCCAGCGTCTGCTCTCCTATCGAGCCTGTTGAGCCAAGCAGTGTTATTCTCTCCATGGTTGCTTGATAGTGTTTCTAAAAGAGGATATATCTCTCGGGGTCTACGGCTGTGCCATCTCGCCATAGCTCGAAGCGCAGCTCGAGGTTACTTGTATTAGAGGCCTCGGCCTCGGCAAATGTGAGGTCACCCACCACCGAGCCGCTCTGCACACTCTGACCCTTGCGCACCAGCACCGTGCCCAGGTTGTTGTATATCGAGATGTAGCCGCCGGTGTGCTGTATGGTAATGCTCGCCATGGCATCGGCATTGCGCTCGATACCTATCACTGTGCCACTCTCCACGGCCTTCACCGAGCTGTCACCGTCGATAGGCATGATGGCCACGTCAAAGCTCGACTCGGGGGCATCAAACGGGCGTGTTATAGTGCCTTGCATGGGCGCACTGAATAGGGCAGCCTCAGAGCGCAGAGGCTTGGTGTTTGTCAGCGAGTAGTCACCCGTGGTGCTCTCGAGTGCTGCGCGCAGCAGCGTATCCGCGCGTGTAGGCAGGATGCGCGACTTGTCGTAGCGTATGGTGTCGGTCAACACTGTCGAGTGCAGTGAGGGTGTGCTGCCGCTCATTATCTGTGTCACCGCCTCGTTGTACTCCATGATCATCTCCATGTGTCGCTCGAGCGAGTCCAGACGCATGATGTTGTGCGTAAGGTCGTTGTGCATCCTGTCGGCGCGTGTGCGGTAGCCGGGCAGGATGTCGAGTATGGGGGTGTAGGCCATCAGCAACATCAGCGTGATGAAGATGATGACAACAAGGGCCAGCAGTCCGCCAATGAGTCCTAACTGCGAGATGTTCACGCGCCAATGTATCTCATCGCTCTTCCTATCGCGCATGGATAGCTGACCGCGATCGGTGAGGCGTGACCATATAGAGTTATTTGTGCTCTCTTCCATATACATATATATTTGCGCAAAGATAACGAAAATGGTCGGATACTTGGTATTTCCGTTTAACTTTTTTACCTTTGTAGCACGAAAAACACTAAATTAACAAATAGTTCTATGGTAAAACCTACACTTTTGGTCTTGGCTGCGGGCATGGGTTCGCGCTATGGCTCACTTAAGCAGATGGATGGCGTAGGCCCTAACGGCGAGGCCATCATCGACTACTCGGTTTATGATGCTATTCGTGCCGGCTTTGGTAGAGTAGTATTTGTTATTCGTCACTCTTTCGCGCAGGACTTCTGCGAGGTGTTCAACGCTGAACGCTTTGGCCATAAGATTGAGGTAGAGTATGTATATCAGGAGCTTGACTGTCTGCCCGAGGGCTTTGAGCTGCCCGCCGAGCGTCAGAAGCCGTGGGGTACCAACCACGCTGTGATGATGGCTGCGAAGGTTATCCGTGAGCCCTTTGCCGTTATCAATGCCGATGACTTCTACGGTCGTGATGCCTACCGTGTCATCGGTGACTACCTCTCGCAGCTCGAGGGCTCGGAGGGTAAATATTGCATGGTGGGTTACGAGGTCTGCAAGACCCTGTCGGAGAATGGCACCGTGTCGCGTGGCGTATGCACCATCAACGAGGAGGGTAACCTCACCTCGATGGTTGAGCGCACCAAGATTGAGCGTGTGAATGGCACCATCGTCTTCCACGACAATGGCGAGGATGAGCCTCTGGAGGAGAATACACCCGTGTCGATGAACCTCTTTGGCTTTACGCCCGACTACTTCCGCCACTCGGAGGCCTACTTCAAGGAGTTCCTCAAGGCCAATATCGACAACCTCAAGTCGGAGTTCTTCATCCCGCTGATGGTCAACAAGGTCATCAACGATGGTGACGCTACGATGCGTGTACTCTCGACTACGGCCAACTGGTTTGGTGTTACCTATAAGGAGGATAAGCCCCAGCTGATGCAGAAGATCGAGGAGCTTATCGCTGCGGGCGAGTATCCGCGTAAGCTCTGGTAGGGTAGCTGCCATATCGGGCCGCACGGCTCGTGGATAGTGATAAGAAGAGATCGCACTCCAAGGCGGAGTGCGATCTCTTCTTTTGCTCTATATCACCTCAAACTTAAGAGGCTGAATAAAAAGTGTATTTTGGCGTTATACTTGCCCTCAAAATGCTGACGCATTTTCGTTTATATATTTACAATCCACCTAAATCCTCCTTTGAAAAGGAGGACTTT
>CALGRZ010000093.1 GCA_937880705.1 uncultured Alistipes sp. | reverse complement strand
CTGGGTTCAGAACGTCGTGAGACAGTTCGGTCTCTATCTGTTGCGGGCGTAGGAAAATTGAGGAGTCCTGACTTTAGTACGAGAGGACCGAGTTGGACGAACCTCCGGTGTATCGGTTATGCTGCCAAGTGTACCGCCGAGTAGCCGCGTTCGGTTTGGATAAGCGCTGAAAGCATCTAAGCGCGAAGCCATCTCCAAGATTAGTTTTCCCTTGAGGGGCGTAGGAGACTACTACGTTGATAGGCTACAGATGTAAAGACAGTAATGTCAAAGTCGAGTAGTACTAATTACCCGAAAGGCTTTCTTCCAATACTATCTCATCTTCGATGAATGTCAAGATTTAGTGGTCTATTGGCACCACTGTAAATAATGCCAATTAAAACAACGTTCTTTTAGGTGGTTATAGCAGTGAGGTTCCA
The DNA here is from genome assembly GCA_937880705.1 of uncultured Alistipes sp. Next base: position 30,842 of record CALGRZ010000093.1, on the reverse strand, counting down.
CCTCTTCCCATTCCGAACAGAGAAGTTAAGCTCACTAACGCCGATGGTACTGCCTATTTAGGTGGGAGAGTAGGTAGCCGCCTCTTCAAGCCGAATCCGATCAGGGTTCGGCTTTTTTTTTGTTGTGTGGTGTGGGGGCGAGCGGGCGAGGGGCTATAGGACGGAATAGGAAGAGATAGGAAGAGATAGGAGTTTAGGGATAGCAGACCGTTCACGGATAAATGTCGGCCGCGCTTAATCCTATCAAGTCCTATCGAGTCCTACTAATCCTATTAAGTCCTACTGACTGCGCAACACCACTACGTCACACACTTCGCTGCTGCCTCCACTGCGCCCCTTCACTGCGCCGCGCCACACAACACAAACTGCCACTCCATTGCCATACTATTATTAATATTTTCTTCGATCATCGAACACCGAGAGCGCATTTATATTAACTTTGTAGTATAATTCTCTTGAGTATGGAAAATGTGGTTAAAGACAGATTATGGACAAAAGATTATCTATTTGTCTGTATATCAGCATTTATGATGTCTTTCTCGTTCTTTATCCTGGTGCCAACACTCCCACTATACCTTAAGGATACGTTCGGCATCGGCCAGGCATTGGTGGGTGTGGTGCTGTCGTGCTATGTCGTAGCGGTGTTGAGCGTAAGACCTTTGGCGGGCTTTGTGGCAGACACACTGCCCCGCAAAAGCGTCTATATCGTAGCATACGCCATCTTCGTTGCCACCTTCCTCGGCTACTTCTTCATAACGCAGACGCTCGCCCTATTTATCCTGCTGCGCGTATTCCACGGCTTCTCGTTTGGTATGCTCACCACGGCAGGTAATACGCTTGTCATCGACGTTATGCCGTCATCGCGACGTGGCGAAGGCCTTGGTTACTACGGTGTTACGAATAACCTCGCTATGGCCTTCGGCCCTATGGCGGGTCTCTTCGTGATATCGTCCGGAAACTATACGCTGCTATTTCTTACGTCGCTCGTAACGGGCATCGTAGGTCTCTGTTTTGCCGTCTCGGTCAAGGCGCGACGTAAGCAGCTGGCCGAGAAGCCCGAGTTTAAGCTCTCTGCCGACCGCTTCTTCCTCAAGGAGGGCATACGAGCCTGTGTAGCCTTCTTCCTCATCGCCATACCCTACGGCATGACCACAAGTTATATGGCTCTCTACGCTGCCGAGTCGGGCATAACACACAATGCGGGTCTCTTCTTCACGGTGATGGCAGCTGGTCTTATCACCTCGCGTCTGCACTCCGGCAAGCAGGTGGATCGTGGCTTTGTCACCGAGACCATACGTCTGGGCCTCTGCATAGCTGCGGTGGGTGCTCTGGGTGAGGCTTTGCTCTCGACGGCGGCATCGTATAGCATCACGCTGGGCTATGTCGTCTACTTCGTCACGGCCTTCCTCTTTGGTTATGGCTACGGAACACTCTTTCCGGCCTATAACACCCTCTTTATCAACCTTGCGCCCAACTCTCGCCGAGCCACGGCCAATGCCACCTACCTCACCGGTTGGGATGTGGGCATAGGTGCAGGCATGCTCCTTGGAGGCTCCATTGCCGAGTATGCCTATTCGTACTGCTATATGTTTGGTGTAGTGTTGATTGTGGTGGCACTCATATACTTCGTATCGGTGGTTACACCGCACTTCCATAAGTATAAATTACGTTAAACTAAAATAGAAATATTATGAGAGTAGTTAATATCTTCTGTGCATTGTGCGCACTCATGGCCGTAGGCTGCGTTCCGAAGAGCGTTGTTGTCGGTGTGGATACGGTGGTGGAGCATGAATTGTCGTATGACAACCCCGTGACGGGAATAGCCATATCCAGTGGCTTCGATGTTGAGCTGTCGGAGGCTGTTGCTGATGGTACTATCATGGTCGTTGTGCCCGAGAACATCGTCCCCTATGTTGTTGTGGAGCAGAAGGAGGGCGTATTGTATGTGGGCCTGGATCGCAACAATGCATACCATGTCGATGAGTTAAAGGCTGTTGTCAACCCCTCGCAGATAACCACATTTATGCTCTCGGGAGGCTCGGAGTTGAGCTACGACAATATCGTCGTGCCCGGTGATATCTCGTTGGCCCTTTCGGGGGGCTCGGAGGTGGAGCTCAAGGGCGAGTGTGACGGCCTGGCTGTAGCCCTTTCGGGTGGTTCGGAGCTCGACGTGGAGGAGCTCCATGCCAAGCATGTCGTAGTGGCAGCCTCGGGTGGCTCTACTGCCGAGATATATGCCGAGAAGAGTCTGGAGGTGGCCGCCTCGGGAGGCTCCGAGATAGAGTATCTGGGCGATCCTATGGTCAAGGAGATTCAGGCTACGGGAGGTTCGCAGGTGAGCTGCAAGTAGCTATCTAATACTATCTCTTGTGGGGTGTTCGACCTTTGTCGGGCACCCCATCTGTTATCTTATGATATCTGCGGTGTTGAGCTCCTGCCAGTCGGTAATCTGTACCCCGCAGTAGTCGAAGAGTGCCCATCCGTGGCCATTGCTCACCCACGACTCACCCATCGTGGCGGAGTATTGTATGTCGTTGTAGATGACGGGTATAACCTCTTCGCCGTGCCTGTTGATAAGACCCATCAGCCCATCGTGGTTCATCACCGCGGCGCGACCCTCACGAAAGTCATCGGCCCACTGCCATCGCGGTGCGATGACCACGTTGTGGTGCTCATCTTCGAAGCCTACGCCGTCGGGTGTTGATATGCGTCGTAGGCCCTCGACAAGCGGTGGGTGGTTCTCGCTGATATGCCGAGCGGTGTATGGGGCTGTGTCGCAGAGTATCGCCTCGCGCGGTGCAAGCTCCTCAATAGCCCTTGCGAGTGATTGGAAGGAGCCACTATCGCCGCCCCGACCTCGCGTGGTGTAGTATTGGCGTATAGGCCGCCACCCTCCATTGCGGTCGACAACGATGTTGCCAATCGTAAGGTTGTTGTGGCTTATGTCGTAGCTGTCGAGCATTGTCTGAAGCCCCTCCAGACCCTCCATAAGTCTTTGGTAGTTGCTCTCGTGCAGTGCTTGGGCAAGAGGCACGCTGTCCGACAGTGGCTCGACGATAACGGTGCATTGGCGTGAGGTGTGGGGCAGCTGCATAGCGGCACCATATACCCGAAAAGGGGTCATGTGCCTATCCCCACGCGAGGCGTAGAGGGCTGCATTGGCGCGCATGGCTACGCTCATCGAGTGCCGAGTGATGGGAACGTGGAGCAGTGCCACCTCGCCATTGAGCCTTGCGTGACACTCCGCAAAGTATGTCGAGCGGTGGATGCTCTCGATGTCGGCCTCCACCCGGCCGAGAGGTGTCAGGGTGTGGTGGCTATCGAGCAGGGCCTCGCGAAACTCGGTTATTGTGCATATATCCATCATGCGTTGTTGATGCTTTGAGAGCCTATGTTGAGTATCATCGTCAGGATGTGTATCGAGGCGTTGAACGCCGCACAGCGGTAGGGTGCCGGTGTCGATGGGTTGATCAACTCGTCGACGTACTGCTCCATGCTCTCGGGCAGCAGGCTCGACATGCGCATCAGCAGCAGACGTCGTGGGTCGCTGGTCAGCGGCTCATAGTCCGAGGGGAAGAGCATCCGTGGCTCCTCGTCATTGGTGCCGAGGTGTATGTTGAAGAGCAACGCCTCTCCATCGCTTGTTCGGTGCGAGCGTATGCGCTCCGCGACGGATATCAGATCCATCTCGTTGCCGTCGGAGCACTCGCCATCGGTGATGTTGAAGATCATCGGTGGGAAGCTGTCGCGGTTCTCGGGGCGTGAGCACCATCGGCCCACCAACTCGTCGATATGTATCAACGCCTCGTACATAGGCGTAGTGCCCTGGGCCAACGCACTTATCCATGGGTGCAGGGTGAAGTGGGCGGTGGTTGTTCTGCTGCAGTCGATGCGTTGCATAAAGCTGTAATCGCGTGGCTCGGGGCTATGCTCCGCGAGGTGGCTGATAGAGATTAGGTCGTTGCACGGCAGCAGGCTCACGACGCTGTTGTCGAAGTAGCCCAGGACGGCAATGTCGTAGTAGTCGCGCACACGGTCGTGGCGTGTGGCGCGCGCCATAAGTTCGTCGATGAGGTAGTTACATGCCAGAGCCACGGCCTCGGCCTTGCTCATGAGCATGTTGTTGAACGTGATGAGCTCCTGCATCGAGGCCGAGCAGTCTATGGCCATGATGAAGGCTGTACGGTGTTGATGTGTGATATACTTCTTATACATAACCGTTGGGGGTTGGTTGTTAGTCTAAAGAAGTCGGCGTGTGTGGCTATCGGCGGTAAGTTTTAGGTTGTGAAGGTCTGCGCCCTCAAGTAGTACTATGCCCGGTCGTCGTCCTATGGCAAGTGTGCCGAGGCTGTCACCCATGCCGAGTGCTTCGGCACCACCCCTGGTGGCCCAGTTGAGTAGTGTCTCGAGAGGTACGCCCTCAATGAGGCGCATGTTGTCGATTAAAGAGAGTGTGCGTGCCGAGGCCAGCGAGTCGCTGCCTATGGCAACCGCAGCACCCATGCGGTGGAGTAGCTGTGCAGGTGCCTTGGCCGAGGATATGTAGCGGTTGGACTCGGGGCAGAGCACCCATGTGGCACGGCGGTGGAAGTGGCCCTCGATAAGCTCTATATCCTCGGCCGTGGCCTCGCATCCGTGTACCAGCAGCGTGCGACGGTCGGAGGGTATGGACTTCACGATGCGTCGTGCGGGTGTGCCGTAGTGCAGGAAGTCGCACTCCCAGCCCATGCGCTCGTACCACTCCCATAGTGAGCCGCGTCTGTGGTAGAGCTCGCTCTCGGCGCGCGACTCGAGCAGATGTATCGACAGTGGAGCATCGCCACACGAGGCAATCTCGCGGAAGATGCCATCCTGTACCGAGTATGTCGAGTGCGGTGTTATAGAGGCGGCGGTTGTGGCGCAGGCCACCATCTGTCGGAGAGTGTCTGCACTCTCGGCCTTAAGTCCGAAGAGCTCAAAGAGAGTGAGATACTTGATCTTGGAACGCTCCTTTACGCCCATTATAAGGCTGTCGTTGGCGATGTCCACCACGGCCTCGACACCCTCGGCCCAGAGCTTGGCATCGGCAAGTGTGGCGGCACGCAGACGTTGCTCGTCGCTAAAGAGCGACCTTACGCGCCCTATCTCGCGGGCGAAGCCGGCAAAGCCCGTGCCCTCGGCAATAGCCCCTGCGAGGTAGCTTAACTCCAAGTGGCAGTGGGCATTGACCATGCCGGGAAGGAGGATGCCGGGGTAGAACTCCACACCCGCCATGGCATCGAGGGCGTGGCTCTCGACGATGTCGACTATGGTGCCGTCATCGGCAAGGGTAAGCACCCTGTCGCGCTCCAGGCGGCCATCAACGAGTGCGTAGTGTGAGGCTATCTTTCGGCTCATTTATGGTGTCGTTTTTGGGTGTTGCCGTGCTGTGGCGCACGCTGTCGGCCGTAAACGAGGTCATAAGGCGGTGGTTGAAGATGCGTGTGTCGAGCTGCTTGAAGTAGAGGCTGTCAACGGCTACGTCGGCAGGCAGTACGCGCACTACCTCGAAGTTGGTGATGGTGACATCCGGCAACTTCGACTCCTCGTTACGCGGGTGGTAGTACATGTTGATGTAGAGCGACTTATGTGAGGTGTCCACGCTAAACTTACGGCTATACTTACTCATGCGGCGACGGCTCATCATCGTGGTGTGGCGCATCACCTGCGACGAGTCGCTACGCATCAGGTAGACCTCGATACGCGAGTTGCGGTTCTCGTCGAGCGAGTCTACAAGGTAGTCAAACGACACGTTATACTCGCCGGGCACAAGGTCGTTGACCCATATACGCAGCTTGGTGGTGTCCTCCAGCCTCTTGGCCTGTATGAGCGTGTCGCTCAGCATCGTGCGTGTGAAGATACGCTGGGCTATGCGGTCGATGGTGTCGAGGATCATCACCTTGTAGGCCTCGGCCTTGGACTCCTCGTCGAGGCGTTCACTCACCGCGACCATGATGTCGCTGAGCATGGCACTCTTGCGCTCCGAGAAGGTCTGTATGGTGTGTTGCACATCCTCTCGCGTGTAGCCGTAGCGTTTGAAGATAGGCTCGTAGATATGTAGCGAGTCGGCCTGGGTGCGCGACACGTCGAGGTAGGCATTCGTCAAGAACGCATCGTGGAAGATGTCGATCAGCTCCTCGTCGGGGATGGTCTTGGGCCCATTGCACGAGAGTGCTCCAAGGGGGAGCAGCGCGGCGATAAGCAGGCGGAGTAGTATGTTGGTAAATCGTTTCATCGTTTATGGTTTTTCTATGAGTGTGGCCCTCACCGTCAGCTGGCTCACAAGCCATCCTATGCCGAGCACTATTAGTGCCACCAGCGCAACATCCTCCATGTGGAGCTCCACGGGGTAGCTCTCGATGATGCTGTCGCCGGGTATGCGTACCCAGCCAAAGTGCTGTTGGCCGAGGCTCAACGCCACGCCCAGCAGCGTGCCGAGCAGGCAGCCCACCGCGGAGAGCAGCATGCCCTCGCCTATGAATATGCGGCGAATAAGACCGCTATCGGCACCCATCGCGCGCAGCGTAAGTATGTCGCGCCGCTTGTCGGTGATGAGCATCACCACCGAGCCTACGATGGCAAATGTCGCCACGAGCGATATCATAAGGCCGATAAGCACTATGGCGAAACGCTCCATGCGCAGTATGGCATTCATCGAGGCACTCTTCTCGTCGCGTGTGCGAACATCGAACTGCTCGCCGAGGCTGTGGCCGAGCTCTGCCTCAACAGAGGCGATGTCGGCCTTGGGGTCGAGGCGCAGGGCTATGCCCGAGAGTCGGCCGTCGTGGTTCATGAGCCGCTCGGCAAGTGAGATGTCGCAGAGAGCGAGTGTTGCACCCACTTCGGCATTGGATAGTATCACCCCTCCCAGTGCACTACGCTCACGGCGTATGCCACTGGTAGGCAGCAGCGTAGATATCTGCTTGCGGTTCAGGGTGTAGAGCTCTATTGTGGTGCCTATGCCGTAGGCTCCAAGCTGTGATGCTGCTGTCGAGCCGAGAACCACATCGCCATGCTCGAGGCTGTGGTAATCCCCCTTCGAGATATGCTCCTCGATGGGTATCACATCGGTATAGGATGGCTCCACGCCGCGCAGCGTGATCATCGTGCGACGTCCTGCGGCCGAGGCCATAACACTCTGCTCGAGGTAGGGCGTAGCGGCCTCGATGCCCTCCACCTCCATCAGCGCAGCCACATCTACGGCATCGCGCTCGAAGGTCTGACCGCGCGAGGGAAGTATCTCAATGTCGGCATCCACAACATCGTAGATCTCGCGGATGGTGCCTCCCAAACCCTCGAACATGGCCAGCAGGATGATCATCGCTGCCGTGGGTATCATCACGGCCACCACGCTCACCGAGGCAATAAGGTTGATCACCGAGTGTGACTTCGGTGAGAACATATAGCGACGGGCGAAGAGTGACCAGAGCATACCTCCTTAGGACTACTTTTGAAGCAGGTTGTCGATGTTGCCGATGTACTCCAGCGAGTCGTCGACGAAGAACTCCAGCTCGGGGACTATCTTCAGCTGGTTGCGGTTGCGTGCACCCAGCAGCTTGCGCACCAGCCAGCCCCTCTCCTTGATAGCCTCGAGCACAGCCTCGCTGCGCTCAAAGGGGAAGATGCTGATATAGACCTTGGCATAGGCCAGGTCGGGTGATACACGAACGGTGGTCACCGTCACCAACGAGCCTCGCACCGTGTCGGCAAGCTCCTTCTGAATGATCTCGGCAATATCGCGCTGAAACAGTCGCGCTATCTTCTGCAGACGTGTTGAATCCATACTATCTTAATATTTTTGAGTTGTTCGTTTGTTACACTCTATCGGCGTGCTGCGCCTCCACCGGGTCGCGAGGCAGCACCTCCGGGTCGTGCAGCACCGGCGCGTGAGGCACCGCCGCCCTGCTGCGAGTTTGTGGCACCCGAGAAGTTGAACTTACCCAACTTCTTCTCCTTCTTGGGTCGCTGCACAAACCACTCGTCGAAGCCACGCTTGTTAAACCTCCAGCCCAGCGTCAACGAGACGTTGATGTTGTCCAGCGGTGAGCGCAGGGGCGAGTAGTAGAAGGGGTTTTCGCGGCCATCCGTCGTATTGGAGTAGTACTTATTTCGGTTTTTCAGGATATCCGAGTAGCCGAAGTTGTACCTCGCGCGCAGACCAAACTCCACCTGCCCGAGCAGCACCGAGAAGCCGGCACCGGCAGCCAGACCGTAGCCAAAGCGGTTGTCGCGCGGCACCTTCCACTCGTACTTACCCGCAGGGTAGGCATCGTCCTGGTAGCTGTAGCGTGACGATATGTTGTACGACAGCACAAAGGCCGCCTCGATATATATCCTCAACCTATTCTTTGCTGCGTAGATGTGGGGTTGCCACACGAAGGGCAGCATGATGGAGTTGATGTTGCGTGTGTAGAACTTGTAGTGGCGTATCTCCTTGCGGTTGTCACCCTCGCCCTTATACTCCGAGCGGTAGGTGTAGCCGAACTTAAAGCCACGCTCGAGGTACTCCAAGTCGAAGCCCACAGCACCCACAAAGCGGGGCTTGGGGCTATAGAAACGCCACGAGAGGCCGAAGTTCTCCGAGCCCCACAGCAGACGTGTCTCCTCGGCGGGGTAGAAGCGTGCCATAGATACACCCGTACCTCCGGTGAGGGTGAGGGTGTGCTGTGCCGAGGCGTTGTTCACGCCCAGCAGCAGTGCCACGGCCAGTAGAGCATATATCAGTGTTCGTCGCATCATCCTGTACTATTTAACGAAGTGTGTTGTTGTTGCGCAGGCCTCCGGCACCGGTGCCGCCGCCCAGACCGCCGCCCATGCCACCGAGGGCACCTCCGAGGCCGCCGCCCATGCCGCCCATGCCGCCGCCCATGCCTCCGAAGCCGCTGTTAGAGCCCTGCTGTTTCTTGGCCTCCTCCTGACGCTTCTTGGCCATATCCTCGGCCAGCTTCTTGAGTCGGGCATCCTCCTTGTCGTTGAGCAGCTTGATGATAGACTCCATGGTCACGGGTGCAAAGACCTTATCCATATCCACATCCAGCTCGAACTCCCAGTTGGCCTTGGTGGTGAAGAGCTCCTCGTCCTTCTCGTTCTTATATATCTCGGAGCGTTCGGGTTGGCGCATGGCAACCATGTCGCCCGTGTCCCACTTGCCGTTGGCGTTCATATCCTCGATGATGCGCAACATCACATCGCCGGGGGTGACAAACTCGAAGGTGTACTGCCCGGGTGTGGCGTTGCGTATCTCTTTGTCGACCTTACCCTGGGCGTTGGTCAGCTGAAGGATATACTTCGCTTGGGCGTTGGTGCTGCGCACGTTGACCTTCACGATGGCAAACTTGTCGGGGTCGGCACCTGTGTAGCTCGCTGTGGTCGTGTCGTTCTGCTCGCGGGCAACATTCGAGAAGGTGCCCGCGGGTATGAGCAGCTGGTACTTGGCCAGAGGCTCCCAGTCGACGACCATCTCGAATCGGCGTCTATTGAGTGTGTCCTGCACAAAGTGGAACTTGGCAGGCAGGGTGTCGCTCTGCTTATCCTTCACGCAGGTGAGGCTTATGGCCGTGGTGTCGAACTTCGTCAACGGGTAGTCGAACTCCAGCGTGAGGGGCTTATCCTTGTGGTACTCGCCCGATGTGGCCATGGTAAGTTTGAAGGGGTTCTTCGGTGTGGGGGGCACATACTCCTGGCCCGACTTCTCGGCCTTCTCGCGCTCCTTCTCCTGCTTCTCGCGCTCCTGCTTCTCCTCCTTGGTCTCGGTCTTGACCCATGCCAGGCGCAGCTTGTCGGTGGTCTCCACGAGGTTGTTTATCGAGTCGTGCTTGAGGTATGTTATCTCGCCCTTGATGGTGTCGGGCAGCTCCTCGGCATCCATGTCAAACCATAGTGCCACGGTATCCTTGCCCACGGTCTGCGGGTCGTAGATGACCCTCTCCGAGGGTATCGAGTCGAAGCGTATCTGCTTGACCTCGGGGTTGGGCGAGCCGAAGTAGAGCATCGCCTTGTGGCTCATGGGTCGCTCCTGTGACGAGAGTGTCTGGCGCGTGAAGCGACGATCCATGAACATGCGGAAGTAGAGCTGTGGCTCGGCCGAGGGGTAGTGGCGCAGCGAGTCGAACCAGATGTTGAAGCCCGGCATGGTGCGCGGGTTGTAGGTCGTGTCGAGGAAGCCTATCTGGTCAACCGAGGGCTCATACTCCATGTTGCCGTTGGTATCCTCGAAGGCGTAGATGCGGTAGGGCACAGGCTTGAGGTTCTGGGCGATGAAGATGCCGTTCTTCTCGGCACGGGCGATGACGTGGGGCTTATGCTTGAACATCGTAGAGTCCCACTCCACGGGCTGCTCGACAGAGTCGGCGATGAAGAACCAGATGAAACTCTTGCTCACCGAGTCGGCCTTGTAGGAGTCGGCCGTGTAGCCCGACATATACATCGAGTCTACCTCGGGACCTGTCGAGAAGACGTAGCGCATGGCGTGCAGCGGGTTGCTCTCGTTGTAGTCCTGGATGGCCGAGCCGAAGTTGATGGCGTAGGTGGTGTTGGGCTTCAGCGTATCCTTGATCGTTACGACAATGCCACGACCACGACGTGCCACCGTAGGCTTCTTTTTCATCATCGGCGAGGTGTAGAGCTCCTTCTGCTGATCCTTGATCTGGACATACTCGTTGAACTCGACATATATCTTCGGCGGGTGCAACGTGTCGATCATCGTGGTGAAGTTATCGGGCTCCATGGCGACAATCACCGGAGGCAGGGTATCCTTCGGGCCTCCCGTGGGTGTCATCGTGGTGGCACACTTGGTGAAGAGTGCCGTCATGAACAGCACGACGAAGAGTGCCGCCAATGAGTTAGTTATACGCTTTACTATATTCATTGCTAACCATTTATTCTGTTGTAGTACTCTCCTCCGAGCTATCTGTATTGTCCGAATTGTCCGTGTCGTCGGTCTCGATAAGCGACTCGCGCTCCTCATCGGGGAAGGGGTTTACCACCGTCCAGCCGTTGGCCGTGCCCGACTTACGCCATGCGTAGAGGTGCAGCTGGGTGTAGACCGTGGGGAGGTTGATGCCCACCTCATACTCGCGGTAGGCAAAGACCTTGTTGCGCGTATCGACAATCACCAGCGTGGCATTGGGCTTGGTCAGTGGCAGCTCCACCTGATACTCGGCCGCAGCATCAAACGTACCTTCCACGTCGGGCCCCTCCTTTATTTTTGAGCTATCCTCCTTGTGGGTGATGCGGCGTGCGAGGGCATCCTCCCAGCTTGCCACCAGCCAGTCGTCGTTCTTGTCGGTGAAGAAGGCGTAGGTGGTGATGTCGGTGGCCTTGGTAGCGTCGTCCGTAGATACATTCTGCGAGTAGACGGCAATGCGCATCAGCGTCTGGTACTTCTCATCCTTGAAGCACGACACCGCAACAACGGCCATTAAGGCCAAAAGTGATATCTTATAAGTCAGTCTCATCTGCTCCTGTTATTAATAGGTCTAAAGCCTCGGCCGGTGTCCGCTCCAGTGCGGGGTGCACCCTGTCGGGGGCTATCTCCGCAACGGGGCGCAGGGCATACTCCCTCTCGTAGAGGTAGTGGTAGGGTATGACCAGCCGTTGGTCATTAAACGTGCTATCGCCATAAAAAATTATGTCTATGTCGATGGGTCGTGAGGCGTACCTCTCGCCCATAGCCTGCTGCACCTCGCGCTCCTGCTCCCTATCCCTGCCGAGCTGTGCCTCGATAAGGTTTATGCGGCGCAGTAGCTCGTAGGCATCCAGCGAGGTGTCTATCTCGGCAGCACGGTTCACGAAGCCATGCTCGGCCGTGAAGCCGTAGGGCTCCGAGAGGTACTCTGCCGAGAGCCTTACCATGCGGCCCAGACTATCGGCCACGATGCGCACCGCACGGTCGATGATCGCCCCCGCCTCGCGGTCGTTCGATCCGAAGAGAAGTACTACGCTTGTCATCATCGCAGTCGGTTAATCTGCTTCGACACGGCCAGTGCGAAGTGGGTGAATACTATGCGTGGTGAGCCATTCTGTGCTATCTGCAACATCGCGCGCTCGATCTCGTCGATGAGCGTCTCGATGTTCTGGTTGCCGATAAATGGGGCAAACTTACGGCAGAAGTCGGCCTCCTCGCCCCAGAGGTAGCTTATGCTGCCGAGGCCGGCATGGAGCATGTAGCTCTCGCGCAGAAGCCTCACGGCGTGGAGGAAGAACTGACGGTGACCCTCGCGCGTGAGCGTGGTCATGTCGTCGGCCCACTCGAAGAGCTCCAGGTGCTTGTCGTTGTAGCTGAGGCGCATAAGCCGACAGAAGAGCTCGAAGTAGGTGTGGCGTGCCTCGTCGGTCTCGCCACGCATGAGGCTCTTAAGCTCCAGCAGCGAGCCTCCGGCAAGACGTGCGATGTTGCGGGCCTCGGCAGCATCCTTACCCTCGTTTAGGGCCACGCGCTCCAGCGTCGATGCGTCGATGCGGCTCACCGAGACCTCCTGCGTGCGCGACGTTATGGTTTGCAGCAGCAGCTCGGGACGCTCCGACACCAGTATGAAGAGTGTCTTATTCCACGGCTCCTCCAATATCTTGAGTATCTTGTTGGCAGCCTCCTGATTCATCGCCTCGGGCAGCCAGATGATCATCGCCTTGTAGTCCGACGAGTAGCTCTTGAACGAGAGCTTGCGGATGATCTCCTCGGACTCCTTGGCGGTGATAAGGCCCTTCATCGTCTTGCCCAGATCCAGACGTTCGTACCACTCCTCGGCCGAGAATACGCCTTGGCTCTCACGCCAGAGGGCGCGCCACGGCTCGATGAAGAGGTCGCTGGTGATGGCCTCGCCCGATCTCTTCTCGCGCTTGTTCACCGGAAAGACAAAGTGCAGGTCGGGGTGTGCCAGCTCCGAGAGCTGACGGCATGAGGGGCACTCGCCACAAGAGTCACCATCGTGGCGGTGGGGACAGAAGAGGTACTGAACGTAGGCAAGTGCCAAGGGCAGCGTGCCATAGCCTGCCAGACCGGTGAAGAGCTGGGCGTGGCTGATGCGTCCTGCATCTATCTGCGCAGCGAGCCTGCGCTTCAGGGTGTCGTGTCCTATGATATCGGAAAACTTCATCGTCCAAACTTTCTTAATACGGCCCTGCCGAGAGCCTTAACATCGATCTTCTCACGCCATACGGCATAGGCTACAACGCCCAGGAAGAGGGCTACATTGACGGTGAGCCATACGGCGTGACTTGCCACCGTGGCTACACCCTCCGAGAGCAGGTAGACAACCACGGTGAGGGCTACATACTCGCCTATGCGTCGCAGGTCGTAGGGTATGGGGTAGTGTCGGCGGCAGAGCGTATAGCTCCACACCACCATCGCAGCCTCGGCGATGAACCTCACCCATGCGGCACCGCGGTAGCCCATGCGGGGTACGAGCACGAAGCTCAAGGCGATGGTTATGGCCAGACCGAGGAAGGTGACGTAGGCGGCATACTTGGTCTTCTCCTCGCGCTTATACCAGAACGAGAGGTTGAGCCACACGCCGGCCATGACGTTGGCACCCAGCACCAGAGGCAGGATGCCTATGCCCTCGCGGAACGAGCGGCCGACGATAAGTGCAAAGAGGTCGCGGAAGAGGACTATGCCGAGGAAGATGACCATCGAGGCCATGATATAGTACTTCATGGCTGCGGCATTGGCCTCCTTGAACTCCTCCCGCTTGAAGCCCGAGAGGAAGAAGGGCTCGGCAGCCAGACGGTACATCTGCGTGAAGAGGGTCATCACCACGGCGATCTTCACTATGGCACCATAGATGCCCAGCTCGGCCATTGCCGCGGTCTGGTCGCCCGGGGTGAGGTACTTGATCATCTGGCGGTCGATAAACTCGTTGGCCGTGCCGGCAAGTCCGCTGATGAGCAGTGGCAGCGAGTAGACCAGGATGCGCCTCAGCAGAGCTCCATCTATGCGGGGTAGGGTGCGCTCCACGGTGGGGAGTATGGCCAGCAGGGTTACGCCACTGGCTATGAGGTTGGCGATGAGCACCCAGCCCACACCAAACGAGGTGGCATAGAGGCCCACCACGCCGAAGAGTATGGCCAGAGTGACGTTAAGCAGCACGTTGAGCGACTTGAGCGCAACGAAGAGCATCGCGCGACCCTGCTCACGCAGGCGCGAGAAGGGTATGATCGTCCACACGTCGAGCATCACTATGGCAGCGACGATGGGTACATACGACGCATTGTCGACATAGGCCTGACCCATGGCCCGAGAGATGGGCGCGTTGAAGAGCCACACCACAAGGAAGAATATTGCGCCCGAGAGTGTTGTCATGCCCCAAGTGGTGGCAAAGACACGACGCTTGTTGGCGGCAACATCGCCCCCTTGCTCCTCGGCACGGGTGGTGAAGCGGAAGAAGCTCGACTCCATACCCATCGACAGCAGCACCAGCGCGAAGGGTATCAGGGCGTAGATGTCGGTGACAATACCGTATGTCGCCTGGTCGAAGATACGGGTATAGTAGGGTGTCAGCAGATAGTTCAGAAAGCGGACAACTATCGTGCTGATACCATATATTGCGGTCTGTTTGGCTAACTTCTCGAGCATTGTCAGTGCTGCGCACCTATTCAAATATGCGCATATCGCGACAAAGTTAGTATAAATATACTAAAACAGCAAAAAAATGGCGTACAATTGGGGGCGTGGCGGGGGTTTTTGTCGCTCTTCGTTAAGTTGAGGCCGGCATCCACTTACCACCAACCTGAGAGCCCCGACAGTGGGCCCTGCCTAAGGTGGCCCATTGTCGGGACTCTTGTTAGCTCTATTGTCGCTCTACAACCTATCCAACGAGCGCAGGATAATTTGGCAACACTCCTCGATCTCGGCCTCCGAGATTGTCAGCGGCGGTGAGATGCGGAAGGCGGTGTCGCAGTAGAGGAACCAGTCGCTGAGGATGCCCACCTCCTTGAAGATATCCATCAGCTTGTAGAGCAGCTCCGAGTGGCCGAGCTCCAGAGCCATCAAAAGTCCCGAGCGACGAATTTCCAGCACGCGCGGATGCTGCGCAAGTCGCTCTTCGAATAGCTTGCCCTTGTGTTCAACACCCTTCATTACTTGGTTGTCTATGAGGTAGTTGAGTGCTGCAAGGCCTGCGGCACAACATACGGGATGGCCACCAAACGTAGTGATGTGGCCGAGGCAGGGGTGGTGAGTGAAATCATCCAATATTGTGCGCTTTGAGGCCACGCCACCAAGGGGCATGCCGCCACCAAAGGCCTTGGCCAGACAGACTATGTCGGGAGTGATGCCGTACTTCACCGAGGCGAACATCTCGCCCGTGCGACCCATGCCCGTCTGTATCTCGTCGAAGATGAGCATCGCCCCCACCTCGGTGCATCGCTCGCGCAGGGCCTTGAGCCACTCGACATTCGGCAGCCTCACTCCCGCCTCGCCCTGCACGACCTCACACAGGACACCTGCCGTGCGCGCGGTGATATGTTTAAGATCCTCGAACGAGTTGAACTCTATGGAGCGCGTGTCGGGGAGCAGGGGTCTGAACTCCGACTTCCACTCCTCACCCTCGGGGGCACCCATCATCGACATCGCCCCATGTGTCGAGCCGTGGTAGGCACGGCGCATCGAGATAAGCTCGGTGCGACCAGTATGGCGCTTTGCGAGTTTTAGCGCCACCTCGACAGCCTCGGCACCAGAGTTTACGAAGTAGACGCAGTCGATGTCGCCGGGGAGCAACTCGGCAATGCGGTGGGCATACTCCACTTGGGGTCTTTCGACCATCTCGCCATATACCATAATGTGCATATAGTCTGCCACTTGCTCCTGTACAGCCTTGACAACCATAGGGTTGGCGTGGCCTACATTGCTCACCGAGACACCTGCCACAAGGTCGAAATATCGCTTGCCCTCAGGCGTATAGAAGAACGAGCCCTCGGCACGCGCCACCTCAATGAGCATCGGCGATGGCGAGGTCTGCCCAACATTTTCCAAAAACTGCTTTCGAAGTATCATAAAAGGTTCTAATATTCAACGGTTAGTTTTCCGCTCTGTTCGGCACGGCGGAGGATGCCCTCGAAGTCGCGTACCGATGACATTGTCCAGCGCGTGAGGAGTTTTAGCTGCTCGGCATCGCTAAGTTGCCAGCCATCAACCGATTGGCGGATACGCTCCGAGAGCATATAGATAAGTATCGCTGCCGAGGCCGAGACATTGAGGCTCTCGACCATACCACACATCGGAATCATCAAGAACTCGTCTGCCGCCTCGATAACCTCCTCGGAGATGCCCGCGTGCTCGGTGCCAAAGACAAGGGCAAACTTACCCTTCGTAACATCGAAGCTCTCTGGTGTGGAGCTGCAGCGGTGGGGTGTGGTGGCCACAATGCGGTAGCCCTCGCTCTTAAGCGCCGAGAGTGCCTCTGATGTGGTCTCGTGGTGCTCGACATCTACCCACTTCTGCGTGCCTCGCACGATATTTACCGAGGGGTCGAATTTGCAACGATCCTCGACACAGTGTATCTGCTGTATGCCGAAGGCCTCGCAGTGGCGCATTATGGCGCTGGCATTCTGCGGGTGGAACATATTTTCGGTCATAATACGCATATAGTGGGTGCGCTGCTCAACGGTGCGCCGAAGAGTTAACTTGCGCTCCTCGGTGAGGAATTGTGTCATATAGTCGAGCCTTTCGCGAAGCCACTCTTCGCTATGCTCCTCGGTACGCAGTCTACTTGCGATATTTGTCATCTTCGTCTAATATTTTCAGGTAACTTTCGTATCTCGACCACGCCACACGCCCCTCCTTAACGGCCTCTGTTACAGCGCATCCCGGCTCGTGGGTATGGGTGCAGTTGTAGAAGCGGCACTCAGGGGCAAGTCGCATCATTTCGGGGAAGTAGCGGCATAGCTCCTTGTCGTCGATGTCGATAAGGCCAAAGCCCTTGATGCCTGGGGTGTCGATGATATATCCGCCCTCAAGGGGGTACATTGTCGAGAATGTTGTGGTGTGCTTGCCCTGCTGGTGGCTATCCGAGATTTCGCCTGTACGGATATCCAAGGTGGGGTCTATCGAGCCTATAAGCGTTGATTTGCCTACGCCGGAGTTGCCCGCAACAAGCGTGGTGCGACCACGAAGCATCGCGCGGATATGCTCAACGCCCTCGCCCGTAGTTGATGATAGGCGTAGCACCTCGTAGCCAGCATCTTCGTATATTGCCGTGAACTCCTCGGCTTCGGCAGCCCACTCCTCGGTGAGCGTGTCGGCCTTGCCCAAGACGATGCTCACGGGGACTTTGTAGGCCTCGCAGGTAATCAGGAAGCGGTCTACAAACTCCTTAGGCGTGGTGGGCGAGTGGAGCGTTACGATAAGCAGGGCGTGGTCGATGTTTGCCGCGATGATATGCGACTCCTTCGAGAGGTTTGAGGCACGGCGAATGACATAGTTGCGACGAGGCACAATCTCGACAATCACGGAGCTGTCGCCATCGGGCTCAACCACTACACGGTCGCCCACGACAACGGGATTTGTCGAGCGCACACCCTTAAGGCGCAGACGCCCACGAATACGGCAGTTGAGCGTGCCCACCTCTGTGGCAACCTCATACCAACTGCCCGTAGCGCTTGTTACGATACCTTCGATTCTCTCCATAGGCCTACTCTACATCTTCGAAAAATATCTTCTCGCGGATAGCCTTGCCCGCCTCCTCGCGGATATAACCATCTATCTGTTTGATAGTTGGCGCAATTTTAACGCCAAGGTGCACAAGGGGGAAATAGGTTGTTGAGCCCGACAGGGTCTCGTAGCTTATATATTTGTGGTGGAAGAACTCGCGCATCTGGCCATCTACATCGCCCTCGTTGAGCGTGCGTAGCTTCTCGACAAGCTCATTCTCTCGGCCCTCGTACTCTACGAACATCTCGGCGAGCTTGTCGTTGCGAATCTCGGTGCCGAGGTTGATGCGGTCGAACACGGCAAGTAGCGAGGCAGCGACAACGACCAATGTAGCGAGGCTCAACAGACCGCCAAGCAACGAGTCGATGAAGCGGATAGGCTTCCAGACAACCATCATACGCACTAATGGCGCAATAATCCATACAAGCAACACGGCACACGCCACGATAAGGAAGAAACCAGCCAAGTAGGCCTTGCCGGGGTCGTCCATAACGAGTGAGCCAACCTGTGTGGCGAACTTCGGAGCAAGAAGCACAGCGGCATAGATGCCCACCAAGTGGCATAGCTCAACGATAAAGCCACGGCGTAAGCCGAGGATAAACATCCAAACAGCGAGGATAGCAACGATAATATCTATAACCATAGTCAAATAAATTTCCGCACGAAGTTAGTAATTTTTTTCGTTTCTTTGTATCTTTGCCAAGACAAAAAACCTAATATGAGATACTATCTTACTATAATAGCACTCCTTTTTGCATTTGTAGTGCGTGGTGCAGAGCCTCTGCGCCAGAGTTTTAGTCTTAATAGCGACTGGCAACTATTCCCATCTTCGGCATTGGATAGCGATGATGCCGAGCATCTGTCGTTGCCCCACTCATTCGACAGCAATTCGGAGCCTATGACCTATACACGCGAGTTTTTTGCACCGCGTGAGTGGAGCGACAAGCGAGTATTTCTGCGCTTTGGTGGTGTGGCGGGCAGTGCCGAAGTGGTGCTCAATGGTCGCTATGTGGGCGAGCATCGCGGTAACTTTACTGCGTTCACCTTCGAGATTACCGACCGCTTGGCATATGGCTCGAAGAACTATCTTATGGTAGGGGTGTCGCCCGCTTCGCGCAGCGATATGCTCCCCACCTCTTCGGATATTGAGCTTTATGCAGGCATCTATCGCGATGTGGAAATCGTTGTTGCTGAGCGCGATATGATTTCGCCACTGCACTATTCGAGCGATGGTGTCTTTGTCGAGCAACATAAGATTACGGCAGATAGTGCCGAGGGTGTTGTGCGCCTATATCTCTCGACAGCTGCCGAGCACCCTACGGTGGCGGTGCGCATAATCGACCCAAGTGGCTATGTGGCATTCGAGGCTGAGCAACGAGTGCAGAAATACAACACGGCACGCGGTGTGGAGCTACCTTTCCACTTCGCCTTTCCTGAGTTGTGGAGCCCCGATAATCCGCAGATGTATAGTGTGGTTGCGGAGTTGATGGTCGATGGCAAGATTAGCGATAGGGTGGAGCTTAAGACAGGATTTCGAAAGATTACAATCAGCGATGATAACCGCCTGAACATCAACGATAAGGCGATAGCTGTTCGAGGCGTAAATATGGCTCACGACCGCTTTGGTCGTAGGCTCGTTGTAAGCCACGCGGATATAGACTCCGACCTCGCCATTATCCGCGACCTTGGCGCAAATGCCATTCGCTCGATTGGCGGCCCTCACGATGGCTACCTCTATGAGCGTTGCAATGAGGAGGGCGTGTTGGTGTGGGTTGATATGCCCTTTATGCGTTCGCCACTCTCGCTGACCGATATTTGCTACTATCCAACGCAAGCCTTCCGCAACAATGGCTTCGAGCAGTTGCGCGAGATTATTGCGCAGAATTACAACCACCCCTCGGTTGTTATGTGGGGCATCTTCTCGCTTGTTTGGCAGCGTGGTGATGACCCTGTGTCGTATGTTCGCGAGCTTAACGAGCTGGCGCATACGCTCGACAGCTCACGACCCACCGTTGCCGTAAGCAACAGCGATGGCGATATAAACTTTGTTACCGACCTTATCGTCTTGCGTCAGGATGTAGGTCTGCGCCGTGGCAGTGCCGACGATGTTGAGGTGTGGTGTCGTCAGCTTAAGGGCAATGCAAAGTTTGCCTCGTTGCGCTATGGCGTATGCTATGGCGAGGAGGGCTCGGTAGAGCATCAGACCGATGATGTTAAGCGTTCGGTGCGTGGCGAGAAGCTAATCCCTGAGCGCCGACAGACAGTGTTACACGAGCGCTACATCGCCCATATTGCCGAGGCGGACATCTTCTGGGGTGTATGGCTCGACAATATCTTCGACTACGCCTCTCCGCGCCGTGCCTATGGTGTTAATCAGTCTGGTTTGGTGGACTTTAAGCGCGAGAAAAGAAAAGATGCCTATTGGCTCTATCGTGCTCTTTGGAGCGCAGAGCCTACGCTGCATATCGCCGAGAAGCGTTGGACACAGCGCCGTGATACATTGCAACAAATCAAGGTGTATAGCTCTGTGGGTGAGCCACTTCTACTAATGGGTGAGGATACGCTAAAGGTGCGTGAGGTAGCACCACGACAATATGTCGCCGACTCGGTCGTTGTACACCACCGTGCGACAATCAGCGCCGAGGCGGGCGATATGAGCGATAAGATTGGCTTTAGAGTTGGCACCTTTGGAGCACTCCGATAGCATCGCGTCCCTCGCACATCAGAAGGTCGTAAATCGAGAGGTTTGGCTCGAAGGGTAGCCTATCATCAAATACCTGAATATAGGGCTCGGCACGAAATGTCGAGCCTCTTCGTTTGTCGCGAAGGTCGATATCGCCCTCCGAGGCTACGATATAGTGCTCCGAGATGCGTGGCACAGCGATTTTCAGCACCGAACATACACCCTCCAAGGTCGCCATATTGAGGTCCACGAGCCACTTCCACTCCTTCGTGAATAGTGGCGTAAACCTATCGGCAAAGTAGTCATAATAGGGCGAGTTGCGGTATGCCGACTCCATCGCCACAAGGTGCTGATGTTGCCAGCGCTTCGAGTAGTCGATGCGCATCGAGCGCATAGCTTGGCGTGGGCGGTTGGCGTGGGCAAGCTGTACAGATAGTTGCATCACACCTCCCGATGTCATAATCTCGGTGCGGTTGCGCTCCGAGCGCTTTACATAGTTCTCGCCAAGGTCGATAACCGTATCTTCGCCACCCTTGACGATGGCTGTCCAATACTCCGTAGAGCCAAAATATGCTGAGGGTAGAATTATCATCGTTGCGCCTATTTTTTGAATACCAAACATACCCAACCCTCCTCTTCGCTCTGGGCTATGGGGCATAGTCCACGCACAGATACGGCGGTGGTAATATCGGCACTATCTTCGACCAAAAAGCCACTTAGGAGTAGCTTGCCACCCTCGTTTAGGGCTTCAACATAGCGGTCGATGTCGTTGAGGATTATATTGCGGTTGATATTTGCCAATACCATATCGTATTTGCGACCCTCTACGACCTCTACCGTGCCAAGCAATACCGATATTTGCTCGGCTATGCCATTGAGCTGGGCTGCCTCCTCGGCACTCGCTGTCGACCAAGGGTCAATATCTACAGCATCGGCGTGCTCAGCACCACATTTGATTGCGGCAATCGACAAAACACCTGTGCCACAGCCTACATCAAGCACACGCCCAGAGGGGTTGAGTGAGTGAATTGCACGACACATCATTCGTGTTGTGTGGTGGTGGCCAGAGCCAAACGACATCGAGGGTTTGACGATGATGTCGATGGTAGCATCGGCTGGCGCAGGGTGGTGCGCTGCTCGGATAACTATCTTATTATCAATATTTACCGGGCTGAAGCTCTCCTCCTCCCAACGCTCGTTCCAATTCTCGTCTTCTATCTCCTCTTCGCTCACCACCGTGCCATAGTCTTTAACCGTAGCAAGCGCCTCCTCACGATACTCCGCCCAGCTCTCCTTAAGGATAAAGGCGTGGAGTGTTGCACCCTCAGTGGTGGGCGCTGTGTCGAAACTCTCGAAGGGGAAGTCTGCCAAAAAGGCGGTGGCAATCTCGGCCATCTCCTCATCGGGGCAAGATATTGTAAGGACGATATATTTTCTCATTGTTTATAGAGCCTCCCAGCAAAATATTTGTGTGATATTATGTAAAATTTCCAAATTTTTCGTATCTTTGAAACAAAGATACAAAGAAAATGGCAGAAAGTCATAAAAAGTGGGAAGTTTTTGCACGCGACTATCGTCGTTATATTCGCCTTGAGAAGCATCTCTCGGAGAATACTGTCGATGCGTATATGCGTGATTTGGAGGAGTTTGCCCACTATATTATGCGCTGGTTTGATGTTCCGCCTGAGCGTGTCGAACAGCCTATGATTGAGCGCTATATGGCGTGGCTCTACGACGAGGGTCGTAGCCGTGCCTCGCAGGCGCGTAGGCTGAGTGGAATAAAGAGCTTCTATAACTTCCTGCTCCTTGGCGACCGCATCGAGCAGTTGCCTACCGAGTATATCGAAGCGCCTAAGGCACGCCGAGCCTTGCCCGATGTCCTGACCCTTGACGAGATAGATGCCCTTGTTCGCACCTTCGATATTACGACCGCCAAGGGTTGTCGTGACAGCGCCATTGTCGAGGTTCTCTATTCGTGCGGTCTGCGTGTCTCGGAGCTATGCTCTCTGCGCCTCGATAACCTCTTCTTTGGCGAGGGTTATATCCGTATCGTCGGCAAGGGCGATAAGCAACGCTTAGTGCCCGTAAGCTCGGCTGCACGCGACAAGATACAGCTCTATATGGAGCATCGCAAGCCTAAGCATCGCTCGGAGCCTGCGCTGTTTTTGAACAACCGAGGTGAGCCTCTCACGCGCGTTATGGTCTTTAATATCATTAAGCAGGCGGCTTTGTTGGCGGGTATCGACAAGCAGATTAGCCCCCACACCCTGCGCCACTCCTTCGCCACACATCTGTTGGAGGGTGGCGCCAATATCCGACAGGTGCAGGAGCTGTTGGGCCACGAGAGCATCGTAACTACCGAGATATATACCCACCTCGACCGTAAGCACCTTACGCAAGTTGTTGAGGACTCGTTTGTTGATGTTGAAATATAACTTTTGGGCTTATGAGAAAGATTGTTGCAATACTTCTGTTTTTGACGCTCTCGCCTATGGCCTTTGCCGGGGAGCAGGAGGTGCGCATTGATGCCGATTGGGGTACGCTCTATGGTACGCTTGCCGTACCTGAGGAGGGCGCCACGACAGCCGTTGTTATCGTTGCTGGCTCAGGGCCTACCGACCGCAATGGCAACTCATCGTTGCAGATTACCACCTACGCCTATAAGATGCTATCCGATGCCTTGGTGGATAAAGGTTATGCAGTCCTGCGCTACGACAAGCGAGCTATCGGTATGAGCCTTGCACCGCGTGATGTTGTGCTCTCGGCGGTATTTTCGGATTTTGTCGATGATGCTGCCCTATGTGTTGATTATCTGCGTAATGCGGGCTATGATAAGGTCGTTGTTGCAGGGCATAGCGAGGGTGGTATGGTTGCTCTACACCTCGCCTTGCGTGACAATGTGGCGGTAGATGGTATCGTTTTGCTCTCGGCTGCGGGCTATCCGATGGATACAATCCTTATGCGCCAGCTCTCGGCACAGCTGATGCCCTCGTATATGGGCCTGATGGTATCGGCTACCGACATTATCCAGCGCCTCAAGCGTGGCGAGGATGTGGCGGAGGATAGGATACCCAAGGAGCTTATCTCGCTCTTCCACCCCTCGGTGCAGCCCTACCTGCGTAGCTATCTTACGACCGACCCTGCCGAGCTTATCGCCAAGGTGGAGTGCCCAACGCTGATTATCTCTGGTGGTCGCGATATTCAGATTTCGGTGGATAATGCCGAGCGATTGTTCTCTTCGTCAAAGGGCGCTAAGCATATCTCGTTTGCCGATATGAGCCATGTGCTTAAAGATGCTACGACCGATGATAGAATAGAGCAGATGTTGTCGGTATATACCAACTCGCAACTACCTCTTACCGAGGGCTTAGCAGATGCAATAGTAGAATTTTTGAAATCATTATAAACCTTAAAACCTAATACGCTATGGGACTCTTTTCACGCCTTTTTGGTGGCTCTAAGCCCACCGTTGCCTACCCTTCGGATGTCGTTACGATTAATGGCAAGGAGCTGAAGCTGACCTTCTTTGCTCACGCCTCTATTGCCATCGAGTATGAGGGGCGCACAATCTATGTAGACCCCGTTCAGGGTAATGCTCGTTACGAGGAGCTTAAGAAGGCCGATATGATATTGGTTACACACTCCCACTACGACCACTTCGATATGGAGGCTATCGAAAACCTCCAGCAAAGCGGTACACACATCCTCTTGGATAAGACCTCTGCCGAGGGCTTTCAGGGCGACTGCTACACGATGCTCCCCGGCTCTGTTGCCGAGCCCTATGCCGATATTCGTGTCGAGGCTGTTGCGGCGTACAACACTTCGGAGAGCCAGTTGCAGTTCCACCCCAAGGAGCGCGAGGATTGTGGCTATATCGTGACTTTGGGCGATGCTGTGCGCATCTATATTTCGGGTGATACCGAGCCTACCGAGGAGCAGCGTGCTATCCGCGATATCGACATTGCCTTTATCTGTGTCAATCAGCCCTATACGATGAAGCCAAAGCAGGCTGTTGAGGCTGTCAAGGCCCTTAAACCCAAGATTTACTACCCCTATCACTATGGTCAGGTCGAGGAGCCTACGGATGTTGAGGCGCTAAAGAAGATGCTTGACTCGGTGTGTGATGTTCGTATCCGACCACTCGCATAAACGACTATCGCTTAACGCATTAGGGCATCGACTACGGTTGATGCCTATGCTTATTATATCCCTTAGCTTCGCCCTCGGTATCGTCGTTGCCGATAACTTTTCGGTACCTCTGTGGACTATCTTTAGCGGTGTTATTCTCGCAGGCGTTATGGCTCTTGTCGTGCGCTCCTCGTTGCGCTTGGTCTATTGCGCCTTGGCAATCGCTCTCTTGGGCTATGCTGCCTCGGTGGAGAGTGCGCCACACACCACGATGCCCTACGATGTGCCTTGCAATATGGTTGTCGTTGTTCGTGGCCTGCCTGCTCCGCGCGATGGCTATCGTGTTGCCGAGGGCAGGGTCGAGGCCTACGAAGCTGACGATGGCTGGCATAGGGTTGACGAGAGGGTGCAGTTGTGGTTGCGTAGCGACTCCTTGGCCGAGGGCGATAGGGCGCTTGTCGAGGGCTCTCTTGTAAGGCGTATGTCGCGCTACGAGGGCTACGATGAGTTGCTCTGCCGTAGGGGCTATGTAGGTGGCGTGGGTGTCAATGACTTTAACCTCATAAGTGTCGATAAGCGCCGTGCTACAACCCTGCAACAGCGTGCCGTGGAGAGACTTGGTCGCTATTGTGGCGACTCGCTCTCGCACGCAACTGTCGAGGCTATGGTGGCGGGGTCGAGGAGTGGCATTACAGCCGAACTGCGCGAGGCATACTCACTGACAGGCCTTTCGCATATCTTGGCCGTGTCGGGTCTACATCTTGCTGTGGTGGCTCAGGCGGTGGGGTGGTTGCTGATGCCTCTCGCGCTTGTGCATCGTGGCCATCGTCTCCGCAATCTGCTTGTTATCGTTGCTCTGTGGCTCTTTGCCTTCGTTAGTGGTGCATCGCCCTCGGTGTTGCGTGCTGCAACGATGTTTACGGTTGTACAACTCGCCCATCTCTCCTCCTTGCGCTACAATTCGCTCAATGCGCTGATGGCTACCATTTTCTTACTTCTCGTCTATCGCCCCAACTATCTCTACGACCTTAGCTTCCAGCTCTCGGTCTTGGCCGTTGTGGGCATCGTTGTTTGGGCTGTGCCTATTGTGCGTAATATGAGGTGTAAGGGTGGCGTGTTGCGCATCTTATTGTCGAGCTTTGCTGTGGGTGTCGTTGCTACGCTCTGGACAATGCCCATTGTGTCGTACCACTTTAGTAATCTGCCACTTATCGGCGTTGTTGTTACGCCATTGCTATTGCCACTATCCTCTGTTATCGTGGGTTTAGGTGTTGTAGCCTTGGCTCTGCCCTCGCTGCTCTCTACGCCATTTATCGCCCTTGCCGAGTGGGTGGCGTGGGTGCAAAATAGGGCTGTTATGGTCGCCTCTGAGCCGTGGTGGGCGGGTGTTGAGTATCGCTTAGACGAGGGGGCGGTGTTTGCTATTTATGCTCTCTATGCGATAATTACTGTCGTAATGTGGAGCGTGGAACGAAAAAAAGTGATAACTTTGTAGTCAATGACAGATATAGACTTGGAAATATTGCTCTCTACGCAGGTGCGAGAGGCTATCGAGCGTAACATCGAGCGCGACCCTGCAAAGGTGGCGCTTGACAGAGGTGTGCCCCACGCTGCGATGGTCGCCACGCAGGTTAAGTATCTGCAACGCGCACGCCGTAAGCTACCCTCGTTGTACGCCAAGCGGTGCATTATTCCGCCTCGTGCCTTTGAGCAGTCGTCGAGCGAGGAGAGTGCCGAGCGTAAGATGCTGTCGGGCGACACGGTGTTGGACCTTACCTGCGGACTGGGCATCGATGCGATGGCGCTATCGAAGCGTTTTCGCCGTGTGGTGGCGCTGGAGCGTGATGCGGTGTTGGCAGATGTGGTAAGGGCAAATTTGCGCCTCTTGGGTATTGATAATGTGGATGTTGTAACTGCCTCTTCGGAGGAGTATGTGGCTACGACAACGGAGCACTTCGACTGGATATTTGCCGACCCCGACCGCCGAAGCGATACGGGGCGCAAGATGGTCTGTATGGAGGAGTGCTCGCCCAATATTATCGCTCTGATGCCCCGCCTTCGTAAGATCTCCGACCGTCAGGCTATCAAGCTCTCGCCAATGTTCGACTGCGAGGAGGCATTTCGTCTATTGTCGCCCTCTACGGTCGAGGTTGTATCTATTGCGGGCGAGTGCAAGGAGCTAAATATCTACACTCCGAGTGAGCGTGATATGTTGCGTATCGCCATTGTTGGGCGTGGCGAGTGGCTGTTTGAGCCCTCGGCGATGCACACCGAGCCTACCCGCTCGACATTCGACCCTTCGGCATATCGCTATATGATAATCCCCGATGTGGCGTTGCAGAAGGCGCGTGTTGCCATTGCTGCACTCCTTCACTCTGCCTCGATATGGTCAAACAATGGCTACGCCTTCGCCACTGAACTCCCTAAGGAGCCTATCCCTGGCCGTGTCTACGCTATCGAGAGCATCGACCGCTACCGCCCCAAGGAGCTTAAGCGCCAACTTAAGGGTGTGGGCGTGGAGCTACTAAAGCGCGATACCTCGCTCGCTGTTGAGGCGGTGCGCCGTCAGCTTGGGTTGCGTGCTGGAAGTGAGAGGCTGTTGGCTCTTACGACTATCGACTCCGAAAATTGGATAATAGCCTTAAAATCAATATAATATGAAGATTTTTGAGCGCATCAACGATATAATACACAATACTCTGTTGCGTGTAGATAACCTCAGTGGCTCACGCCTATACCTTGCGCGTAGCTACCGCCTGCTCTACTATACGGTGCGTGGCGTAAACCTCCACCGCACCTTTGTCGAGAGCGCTGCGCTAACGCTCTATACGATGTTTGCGCTGGTACCTCTGTTGGCGCTTGTTCTGCTTATCCTCGGTCGTTTGGGGTCGTTGCAACCCGCTATCGACTCGCTATATGTCGCCTTTGCCGAGTGGTCATCGTTGTTGGACAAGGTGCTGGATACCGCCCGTGCCGCTGCCGATAACCTCCCCAATGGCATCTTCGCAATAATCGGTATAGGCACCCTGCTTTGGGCAATCTTCGCTGTCTTCCGCTCGGTCGAGGAGTCGTTTAACCATATATGGGGCATCCGCCGTACTCGCCGTTTGTGGAAGCGCTATCTTGCCTACCTCGTTATCGCCATTGTGGTGCCGGCGTTGTGGGGCTTGGCGACATCGTTTACCCTCGATTTATTCCGCTTTATCGGTCTTTCGGGTGGTATGAGTGTCGCTGTCGAGCGCCTTATATCGGTGGCTATCACCTCGTTGGGCGCTACGCTGCTCTATAAGTATCTGCCCTATACCCCCGTTGCGTGGCGTAATGCGTGGCGGTCGGGCATCATTGCGGGTGTTCTCCTGATGCTCTGGCAGTGGGGCTATGTCTATGTGCAGGGCTATATGACATCGTACAATACTATTTATGGTAGCTTTGCTGCTATCCCGCTCTTTATCATCTGGTTGCAATGGTCGTGGAATATTATCCTGTTCGGCTGTGAGCTCTCGTTCGTATGGCAAAACTCGTTGCGCTACGAACTTATCGACCGCCGTCGTCTGCGCCCCACACATCGTGGTGGCGAGCGGGAGCGTGTTGTGGTCATTGGCTCAGGAAATGTCGCAGAGTGCTTCGCTATCGCCTTGGCCCAGAACGAGGCCATCGACCTTAGGCAGGTATATGCCCGTAACCCCTTGCGTGGCAGGGCTGTGGCTACGGCTGCCGCAACATCGTGGACCGATAACCCTGAGGAGCTGGCCGAGGCCGACATCTATATCATCGCCGTAAGTGATAAGGCTGTCGAGAGCGTTGCATCATCGCTGAAATTCCCCGATGATGCCGTTGTGGTGCATACCGCGGGCAGTGTTCCTATGAGTGCTATTCGTGGCCGTGAGGGTCGCCGAGGCATACTCTACGCCTTGCAGAGCTTTAGCGCCGGCAGACATATCTCGCTTGGCGATGTGCCTATCTTTGTTGAGGCCGACAACGATGAGGTGCGCGATATGCTCCTCTCGTTTGCTCGCAAGCTATCCACGGAGGTCGACTATGCCGACTCGGAGCGTAGGCGCACCATCCACCTTGCAGGTGTCTTTGTCAATAACTTCGCCAACCACCTCTTTGCCCTCGGCGCCGATATTGTCGAGGAGGAGGGTATGCGCTACGATATTTTGAAGCCTCTAATCCGCGAGACTGCCGATAAGGCGACCTCGGTAGATGAGCCCGAAAAGGTGCAGACAGGCCCTGCGGTGCGTGGCGATAGGGCGGTTACGGAGAAGCATATAGCGATGCTCCAGAAGAGTGAGCGTAGACAGAATATTTACAAAGAGATAACTAATAGTATATGGGAAACTTCAAAGAAGATATAGCGCTTGTCGAGGCTATTGTCCTCGATGTTGATGGTGTGATGACCGATGGTGGCATTATCCCCACCCCCGATGGCGACTTTATCCGCCGCTACGATGCCAAAGATGGCTATGCCATAGCTTCGGCACTGCGCGAAGGCCTCAAGGTCTTTGTAATATCGGGTGGCCGAGGTCGTATGTTGGAGAACCGCCTTACGATGCTTGGCGTAACACGAATGTATCTTAACTGTATGGATAAGGTGGCGACAATCAATGAGATAATCGCCGAGTATGGCTTTACCACGGAGCAACTTCTCTATATGGGTGATGATATTCCCGACCTTGAGTGTATGCGCCTTGTGGGTGTCCCCGTATGCCCTGCCGATGCTGTAATGGAGGTTATCGAGGCGTCACGCTATGTCTCGGAGTTCAATGGTGGCCACGGTGCTGTGCGAGATATTGTGGAGCAGGTAATGCGAGCAAAAGGTATATGGGCAAAGAACCTAAAGGGCGTCCTCGGAATTTCTTGTGATAAGGGGTCATCTGCGACCTCTCAATCATTGCCCTGAATGGGAAATACTTCAAGTATGTCCCATCCAGGGCAATTTCTTTATCGAGGCCACAGCTAACCCCTTCTGACAAGAAATTGGGCTACACAGTGATTGGGAGGCTTGTTAAGTAGTATATAACACAAAGATACCGCTAACTCTGCACCGAGTTAGCGGTATCTTTATATCTATTGCAACTTGCTATATTGAATTATGCCCTAAAAACTAATAGTCATATATAATATAGAACTGATTATTACCTAAATTCTCACTATATGGTCGATACCCGGCATATACATTGTCAAGTGCATTTACATATTTTGTTGTATACATCTTATTCTCTATAACTATCTCTTCTCCACCGACAATTAAGGTTATACGATTTATGATAACCAAGGGCGATTCATCTTTGTTGAACTCTCGCACTTCAGGGTAACCTTGGTATGGGTACTCTACAAACCCCTTTTCGGTATAGTGTGTATCACTAATCATAAAACCAGTAAATACCCTTGCACTTTCACAAGGTATGCCAACATAACTTGCAGCGGTTTTTGTTTCAGAAACGCTTAGGCTTGTGGTATAGGTAGATGATACTTGTGCGGTATCGGTAGATGATACTTGTTTGCCAAATGAGTAACTATCAGAGACACTTTTACCTACTGTTACAGTCGTGCTACGACCATAATAATCTGTTGCTATACCATTATTTATAAAGTACGACTTTGCCATATCGACATAAATATCCTCAGCCGTAAGGTTTTTAATACTAAATGAGAAAAGACCATTTGCGGCCTGATTGAACGAATACTCGATTCGTGCAACCTCATCTTCATAATAGAACTCTCCCTTATCGCTTAGTTGCACCGTATCGGAGTTGAGCGTTGCAACTTGGATATATGGGGCGCAAGAGACCATACATAGGGCAATGAGTATAAAACAGAGTCGCTTCATATTGTGTAGAGATTATGGTTTCTACAAAGATAGGGATAATTTGTTGATTAGACAAAGAAAAAAGCCCTTTACTTTGGCCAAACTTCCTGCAGGTAGATGGCATCGAGGCTCCAGGTGGCTACTCCATTGGTGCTGATTCCCGGATTTTCCAACAGAGGGCTGAGGGCTTGCGGGCGTGGCACAGTGTTCATTTCCAATGCTGGAACCGTGTCGGGATAGTCGCGACGGAGCAGGAGTTTCCAAGCCTCCTCTGCGGCTTGGGGATTGTAGCCATGGTATGCAGCATAGGCGGGCAGGCGGGGTATGCGGAAGGCGCTTCCGTTCAGTTCTTCCGACTTTTGGTGATAGAGACGTGTATGGTGTAGCCAAACCTTTTTCCACTCAGGAAGAGGAATCATTTCATTCATTTCGTTGACTATTTCGAATCCTCCCATTAATGAAAGCAGGTGATTGGTGTTTTGTAGGGTCGTGTCTCCTTCGTGGGTAATTATACCCGTAGCCGGGTCGAAGCCTAATGCCTTGGGGGCTGTAAA
>CALGRZ010000092.1 GCA_937880705.1 uncultured Alistipes sp. | reverse complement strand
TCAAGGGGAAACGTATGGACAGTTGCGAAAAATACTGTCGAGAAGGGTTTGCAGTATGCTTATGCACACCGTCGTGAGAAGAAGAGAACATATCGTTCACTGTGGATCGTTCGTATCAACGCTGCGGTTCGTATGTACGGTATGACCTATTCAGAGTTTATCGGCAAGATGAACACGAAGGGTATCGCCCTCAACCGTAAGGTTTTGGCCGACCTCGCGCTCAACGAGCCCAAGGCATTCGAGGCAATTGTTAATGCAGTTAAATAGTATCATCCGTTAGAGGATGGAGGGCTGTCGAGTTATCGACAGCCCTTTTTGTTTCGCTCCTCTCAGCCGATCTCTGTCATCACCTGTGCATCTAAGCAAAGAGAGGCGCGATCCACTTTATGCAGATCGCGCCTCTGTATTGTTCTACGCTTCAGGCCTACAAGTGTTCCAGACAGTAGTCAATCATCTTCTGGCGGATGTTGAACGTATCGTCGGGACGCATCGAGTGGTTCTGGTCGGGGTAGACCATCATGTCGTACTGCTTACCTGCGCGGTTCAGTGCGCGACACATCTCCATAGCATTCTGGAAGTGTACGTTATCATCGGCCGTGCCATGGATAATCAATAGACGTGTCTTGTCGCTTAGGCGGTCGGCAAAGTTGATGGGCGAGTTGTCGTCGTAGCCTGCGGGGTTATCCTGTGGCAGGCCGTTGTAGATCTCCGTGTAGATCGAGTCGTAGTAACGCCACGAGGTCACGGGAGCCACGGCAATAGCCATCTTAAAGAGGCCATCACCCTTGAGCGAGCAGCCCAGAGCCATAAAGCCACCAAACGACCAGCCGTAGATGCCTATGCGCTCTGCATCGACGAACGACTGTGAGGCGAGGTGACGTGCAAACGAGAGCTGATCCTCAACCTCGCAGTGGCCGAGGTTGGCGTAGGTCACCTTCTTGAAGGCCTCGCCACGGTAGCCCGTACCACGGGCATCGCAACATGCTACGATGTAGCCGTTGCGGGCAAGAGCCTCCTCCCAGTCGGTGGTCCAGCGGTTGGCTATCTGCTGTGAGCCGGGGCCCGAGTACTGTGTCATAAGCACAGGGTACTGCTTGGCGGGGTCAAACTCCTCGGGAAGGATGAGGTAGTAGCGCAACTCGTCGCCACGCTCGGTGGTGAAGCTGTGGTACTCGCGCTGGTAGGCGGGTTTGAGCGTTGTGGGCTCGTCGATCATCAGCGAGCGCACCATCTTACCCTTTGCATCGTATACCGCAGCGGTGGGGTAGCAGTCCGTTGCCGAGTGCTCGGCAGCAAAGTAGCTCATGTCGGCCGAGGGGTAGACACTCCAGTAGCCGGGTGTCGAGAGCAGCGCAGTGCGCTTCTTGCCCTTGATGTCGGTGGCATAGAGGTGACGCTCCTCGGGTGACTGCTCCGTAGAGAGGTAGTAGATTGTCTTGCCGTTGGGCGACACACCCACCAACTCGGTAACCTCCCACTCGCCCGATGTGATGGCGTTCAGGCGGCCATGCTCCACAGAGTGGAGGTAGAGGTGGAACCAACCTGCCGAGGTCTCCTCTCTTACGATGAAGCGGTCGCCATCAATGAAGGTTATCGTAGCGTTGTTGGGACGCTCGACATATCGCTCGTCCTGCTCGTCGTAGATGACACGCTGTGTGCCGTCATCCTCCACCAGAACTACCTCAAAGTGGTTCTGAAGGCGGTTGACACGGTAGTAGAAGAGCTTACCTGCGGGGGTGTAGTCGATGCGGGGAATATACTGGTCGCTATTCTGGCCAAGTGCTATCTCGCGGGTCTGCTTCGACTCGAAGTTGTAGACATGCATCGTGACCACCGAGTTCTCCTCGCCGGCCTTGGGGTACTTGAAGCGGTAGGCCGCGTTGTAGAGGTTGCCATCGTAGCGCATCATCTCGAACTCCTTGACACGGCTCTCGTCGAACTTCAGGTAGGCAATCTCGCGGCTGTCGGGCGAGAATGCGTAGGCCTTCGTGAAGCCGTACTCCTCCTCATATACCCAGTCGGTGGTGCCGTTGATGATGTGGTTCCAGCGGCCATCATCGGTGATGTTGTATATCTCGTTGGTGGCAAGGTCGTAGATGAACAGGTCGTTCTGATAGCTCATCGCCAGACGCTTCGAGTCGGGAGAGAACGATATGTCGCGCACGTCGTCGATGCGCAACTTCGCGCCATCCATAAACTGCACATAGAAGTCCGAGGTGAACGAGTGGCGATATATCTCGTTGCGTGGCGAGTTGCCCTCGTTGTCGAGCTGCTCGAAGAGTACCATGCTTGCGTCGGGCGACAGCGAGAACGAGAGTATGGGGTTGTCGGCCGTGAGTACGATATCTCCGATGGTGGGGTTGTCGTAGTTGTAGAATACCACGGCATTGGCCTCGTTGTCGATGCGCATATACTTGTTGGTACCCTCGACGGGTGTCAGTGAGGCGGGGTGCTCATAGCGCGGAGCATCCTTGCTGCGTGCACGCAACATATCGACATAGCTGACCTGTGCCGAGGCCGAGCTAACGACCATAAGGGCTGTTAAGGCAAACAAAATCTTTCTCATAGGTGTAGTTTATCGGTTATTTCTTCGGTTGTCGTAGAGGTTTAGATGTCGTCCATCGAGAAGTCGTAGCTCAGACGCTTACCCGTGGTGAACTTCGAGTTGTCGAGCTTCGAGTTGAACTGATCCACCGTAACACGGATATTCTCCTCGTAGGGTGGCATCAGCAGGTCGAAGTTCAGGGCGTAGTTGATCGCCGTCTCGATGATCGCTACCAGAGCCTCGCGGTCTATCTTCTGGCTGCCAAAGGCCATGGGGCGCACAAGAGTCTGTCGCTTGCCCTCTACCCAGAAGCACTTCTCGCGGTTGATGAATATGCGGCCGATGAGGTAGCCCTCGTCGGCATTGCGGTTGTACTTCAGCGAGTCGGAGAGGAAGTTGTAGATGTTGATAACACCTATGTACGAGTTCTCCTTGTCGTCGCGTACATAGTTATTCTGCCAGATGATGTGGTTTGAGTCGAACTCGAAGACGTCGGTGTGCATTTGGAAGAGGAGGATGTCGCTGGCCACCTGCAACTGTGCCTCGAACTTACCGCGATCGCGGTACTCGATGCGTACTCGGCGGTCGAGCTTACCATCCAGCTCGTCATCAATCTCCGAGGCCATCTCGAAGAGTGTCTCCTTCAGTAGGTTGAAGGTCGAGAAGGTGTTGTCGAAGATCTGCTGCTTAAGTGTCGACTTGCGAACTATCGACTCCAGAATTTTGGTGCGTAGTGTACTCATATATCGTTCTGTGATTTACTATCGTAGTTTCAGGGTCTGTCCCTCGACCAGCGGATCAGACGGACGGGCGCGGTTAAGCTTCGAGAGGTGGTCGATGCGTACGCCATATATCTGCGATATAAGGTGCAGTGTCTCGCCGGCCTTTACCGTGTGGAGCGTATTCCCACCCTTCCAGCGTGCCGACTTGCGCTCGATGTATACCACATCGCCGGCCGATAGCTGTGCCGCCTGTCCCACGTCGTTGAAGCGACGCAGCGACGAGGCTGCCACCTCGAAGAGCTTGCCCAGGCTGTCGTAGCTGTCACCCTCGCGTGCGATGATGTAGTGAGCACCGTTGGTCAGGTAGACATTGTAGCCGTGGTGGGCATTCATCGTGACGCGGAAGTTGTTGGGGTCGATGCCTCCGTCGGCATAGGCCGTGGTGATGTCGCGTGTGGCGGTCTGCTCCTGCTCCTTATTAGGTGTCGTCTCCGGCGTAGCTGTCGTGGGGGCCGCGATAGGCGTGTCAAGACCCAACTTCTCGGCCATATACCTGTCATATAGTGCCGCACCATCCTTCCTATCGAGGAGGTAGAGGTGCTCATCCTCGATGATCTTTATCAGTCGCTCGGCGTAGTCGGGTGCTGTGGCGTAGCCGGCCTTTTTCAGGCCGTGAGCCCAGCTCTTGTAGTCGTCGGCATCGTAGGCGAAGAGCGCGTCGTAGCGTTGGTTGCTGTTCAGAAACTCGGCATGATCCTCGTAAGACTCCTCCACCGTTGCGTAGGCGCGGAAACACTCCCCCTTGGCATCATCATCGTGGTAGACACGCTCGCCCGTCCACGAACTCTTGCACTTGATGCCAAAGTGGTTGTTGCTCTTCAATGCCAGGGTGCTGTTGCCCGAGCCCGACTCGAGCAGACCCTGTGCCAGGGTGATGCTGGCAGGTATGCCGTAGACGTCCATGTGCTCGATTGCGATGTGTCGCCATCGGGCGATATACTCCTCGCGTGTGATGCGCTCCTGTGCCGTCGTACTCTGCAGGAGTGTGACCGTGGCCAGAAGTATCAAAACTATTGTTGCGGTACGCTTCATTGTCATTAAGGTATATAATAACACAAAGGTAAGAAAAAGAATTTAGTTTTCATCACTTGATGCGATATTTATTGTAGGAGTAGCCTGCTTGAGGAAGCATCGTAAGATGCCAAAGGTGCGAAAAAGAGTTCAGTTTTCATCACCTTATATGATAATAAAAGGGTGGCTACCCCCATTTTTTTAGGGATAGCCACCCGATAGCTCTGCGCTGTTAAAGGCTTCGATGTTAGAACTCAACCACGGGGGCAACGTCGCTGCCCTCTGCAGCCTCGAACATAGACTTCTGGTCGAAGCCGAAGATTGAGGCTATGAGGTTGTTGGGGAAGCGGCGCGTCTTGACGTTGTACTCCTTGACAACCTCGTTGTAACGCTTACGCTCCGTCGATATGCGGTTCTCGGTGCCCTCGAGCTGTGCCTGAAGCTCCAGGAAGTTCTGGTTGGCCTTCAGGTCGGGGTATGACTCCGAGATGGCAATCAGGCGACCCAGTGCCGAGCCTACCTCCTGCTGTGCTGCCATCCACTCCTCAACCTCCTGCTGTGTTGCTGTGGCGGGGTCGATGTTGATCGATGTTGCGCGGGTGCGGGCATCGGTCACGGCCTGCAGTGTAGCCTGCTCGTGTGAGGCGTAGCCCTTGACCGTATTTACAAGGTTGGGAATGAGGTCGGCACGACGCTGGTAGGCGGTCTCGACATTTGCCCACGACTCCGATACGCGCTCCTCGCTCGATACAAGGCCGTTGTAGCCGCCAATGGCCCAAACTACGACCACGGCAACGACGGCCAGAATGATGATTGTACTCTTTTTCATAGTTGTTATGTGTTAGATAGTTGATACATCTTTTGTGCGGTGCTACCAGCGTGAGCCGCCGCCACCGCCACCAAACGAGCCGCCTCCGAAGCCTCCGCCAAAGCCGCCTCCGCCGAAGCCGCCTCCGAAGCCTCCGCCACCACCAAAGATGATGGGGCCGCCACCGCCACCACGCAGGCCGTTGTCGCGCTTGGTGGTGCGTGTGTGCTCGGCTCCGCAGTTGCTGCAGACGAGGCGTTGACGGGTAACCGTCTTGAAGGCCGTGCGGCTGATGATGGTGCTGTCGACCACGCGTAGTGCCACCTTGCCACACGACGGACAGCGTCGCTGGCTGCGGTCGGCGATGAGGATGATGGCCATGGGCAGTAGCACCATTATAGCCACGATGATGAGGGCCAGGAGCATCTCCTCGCTCTCATCCTGCTGGGCTATGGGTAGCTCGCCATTGGTGAGCAGCTCATCTACGGCTTTGAGGCCCTCGACCATGCCCTGCGAGTAGTTACCCTCGCGGAACCAGGGCAGCATGTAGTGCTGTTGCAGACGTACGCAGAGCGCATCGGGCAGCACACCCTCCAGTCCGTAGCCCGTGAAGAAGCGTATCTCGTGCATATCCTCTACGAGCAGTACGCCAAGGCCGTTGTCGAGTGAGTCATCACCCACGCCCCACTGCTCGAAGAGCTCAACGCCCCACTCAAAGATGTCGTCGCTGTCTATCTTGCGCACGGCAACCACGGCAACCTCCGCCAGACCGCGCTCCTTGAGCGAGAGGCAGATCGAGTCGATGGTGGCCACAGCCTCCGCGGATAGAATACCGTCGGGGTTGGCGGTGTAGTGTCGGTAGTCGTGGGTCTGCACATTAGCTATCTGCGTAGGGCTGTAGCCCTCGGCCAGAACGGTTGTTGCGAGGCCAAGTGCAAATAGCAGCAGTATAGTTACTCGTTTCATTACGGTATAAACGATAAACGGACTCGGTTTATTGCAACCTTGTCCGTTTAATTCTTTCTAAAGAGCTCTATTTGTGATGCGAGTCAATCACCTCGCACAGACGGTCAAAGACCTCGTCGAATGTTCCCAAACCGTCGACATGCGCGTACTTGCCTTGGGCAGCGTAGTAGTCGGCCACGACGGCAGTCTGCTGGCGGTAGATATCTATGCGGTTGCGGATAATATCCTCCGAGGCATCATCCTTACGTCCCGAGTCCTTGCCACGCAGAAGGATGCGCTTGACGAGCTCCTCCTCGGGTACATCCATGTAGATCATGACATCCACTCTCGAGTCTATGTCCTGAAGCATGGTGTCGAAGACCTCGGCCTGTGCGGTGGTGCGGGGGAAGCCATCGAAGATGCAACCCTTGTCGCCGTGGGTGCGCATATACTCGCGTACCATCTCTACAACGATAGCGTCGGGTGCAAGCTCGCCACGCGAGATGTAACCCTCCATACTCTTGCCAAGTTCGCTCTGACGGGCAATCTCCGAGCGTATCACCTCACCTGTTGAGATGTGGTAGAGATCGTACTTCTCGGCCAAACGCTTTGCCTGTGTACCCTTGCCACAGCCAGGAGCACCAAATAGTATTATGTTAAGCATAGTCCCTTTAATGTAAGTTTGGTTCTTTTAAGTTGCACTCACCATGGGGGCGGTGACAACCAACAAAAAAATTTCAAGCAAAGTTATACTTTTTTTTGTAACTTTCCAATGAAAAAGGTAATTTTGCAAAAAATTTATTTATTAGCCGTATGACTGCAAAGAAGAGTACCGAGATAGCTGCGCTCGGAGAGTTTGGCCTGATTGACCGCCTCACTGCGCGCCTTGCAAAACGTAATGAATCGACACTGATGGGTGCCGGCGACGATTGTGCCGTTGTGGATCTTGGCCAAGAGCTGCTGCTGCTCTCGACCGATATGCTCACCGAGGGCATAGACTTCGACTTGAGTTACTTCCCGCTGAAGCACCTCGGATATAAGTGTGTGGTGCGTGGCGTGAACGATATCTTGGCTATGAACGGACGCCCCGAGCAGCTGCTCATCTCGCTGGGTGTCTCGGCAAAGATATCGGTCGAGGCTCTTGATGAGCTCTACGAGGGTGTCGAGCAGGCGGCCAAGGAGCTGGGTGTGGATGTTGTCGGTGGCGACACCACAGCCTCGATGAACGGCCTGGTGATCAACATCTCGACGGTGGGTCGCGTGAAGCGTGACGAGGTGGTCTATCGTGCGGGCGCACGCGAGCACGATTTAATATGTATCACCTCGAACCTCGGTGCCGCCTACATGGGCCTGCATCTGTTGGAGCGCGAGAAGCGTGTGTTGAAGGGTGTAGACAACCCCGAGCCGCAGTTCGAGGGCTATGAGTACCTGTTAGAGCGTTATCTGAAGCCCCGTGCGAGGGTCAACGTGCTCGATGCACTGCGCGAGGAGGGCATTCGTCCCACGGCGATGATCGACATGTCGGATGGCTTGGCCAGCGACCTCAGACAGCTGTGCCGCGCATCGCAGTGTGGCGCGCGCATCTATCTGGAGCGCATACCCATTGCGCAGCAGACCTCGAAGCTCGCCGAGGAGATGCACATCGACCCTGTGGTTGCAGCACTCAATGGCGGTGAGGATCACGAGTTGTTGTTCACCGTGCCTCTGGAGATGCTGGAGAGGGTTATGCGCCTCGGCTTGGTCGATGTCATCGGCCATATAACCCGCGAGGATGCGGGTGTGGTGCTCGTAACACCCGACGGCGAGGGCATAGCACTTAAGGCTACGGCATTCGACAGATAAAAAAAAGAGGCGCGTGCGCCTCTTTTTTTATCTTGTTGTAGGTCGATTAGCTCACCACCTCGGCATTAACCTTGACATAGTTGTAGCCCATGCGTTTGAGCTGCACGGCAACGCCGGCCTCGAACATCACCTTCGTCGTGCGGGCGAATATGTGGAATGCCATAACGCTCTGTGCCTCAACAGCCTCTTTGCGGATGAGCATCTGTGCTGTCTCGGCCATGGTGCGCACCATATCCTCAACCTTCTCGGCCTCGGCAGAGCCCAAGGGGTGGCACAGCAGCACCTCGGTGATATACTCGTCCATAAGGTCGAAGCCGCGTGGCTCGGTGAGGAGCTTGTGCAGATCCTCCACCTCGGCATACCGCTTCCACTCCTTATCCCACAGCACCGCAGCACCCATGCCCTCGTACATCGCCCAGGCGATGGCTACAAGCGGGTAGCGGGCAATCTCGGGCACGGCATCAGCCATGTACGAGGGTGCCGATGTATGCCACTTATCGTTCAGCTCCGCGACCTCCAGCAGCTGACCCTCGAGCCACTTAAGCTCGGTCAGGCGGTCGATGAGCATCTTGCGCAACGACTCCTCGAAGCGCGCTAAAAGCTCGTGTTGTTGCTCGGTCATACTATCTCTTTTTACTATTTTTCTTCTTTACGCTCCAGCCGAAGTGGCCTATGAGCCTACCCAGGGTGTAGTACTCGCCGTGCGAGTAGACTATCGGTGAGGCCTTCTCCAGCGAGAAGCGACCCGTTGCAGGGTCTATGTATCGTTCGTCGGCCTCCACGCCCACAACCTCGGCGATGAACATGTCGTGCGAGCCAAGCTCCATGACCTGCTTTACGCGACAGCATATCGAGAGGGGTGACTCACCCACGATAGGTGCCTTGATATGTGGCGTGAGCAGGGGTGTAAGCCCCATCTTTGTCCACTTATCTTCGTTGCGCCCCGACCTCACACCGCACCAGTCCGTGGCGCGTGCCAGCTCCTCGGTGGTGATGTTGATGGCAAACTCGCCACTGCGACGTATGATGTCGTAGCTGTGTCGCTCCTTGCGCACCGAGATGTAGCACATCGGAGGGTTGGTGCAGATGGTGCCTGTCCACGCCACCGTGAGCAGGTTATACTCCTCGGGCGTGTTGCCACACGACACCAGCACCGCAGGCAGGGGATAGATCAGTGTCCCCGGCTTCCAGCTCTGCTTCTTAAACTCCGTCATAGCCCGTATCTTCCAAAAGGTTGGCACCGTTGGCCGCCGCAACAGCGAGCTCGTCACAGCGGTTGTTCTCGGCTGTCGTGGCGTGACCCTTGACCCATATAAAGCGCACATTATGAAGGCGGTAGACCCTCAAAAAGCGCATCCATAGATCGGGATTCTTCTTGCCGGCAAAGCCCTTGCGCTCCCAGCCGAAGAGCCATCGCTGGTTGACAGCCTCGACGACATACTTCGAGTCGGAGTAGAGTGTCACGTTGCTGCCCGAGTACTTCAGTGCCTCGAGAGCTACGCAGACGGCCATCAACTCCATGCGGTTGTTGGTCGTGAGGCGGTAGCCTGCCGAGAGCTCCTTGCGGTAGGGCCCCGATAGTAGTACTACGCCGTAGCCACCACGCCCGGGGTTACCCTGTGCTGCACCGTCGGTAAATATCGTAATGTTGGCCATCGCTTACTCGAGGGCTGCAATCTGCGCCTTGAGGGCTGCAATCTTGGCCTCGGCATCGGCCTGCTTGGCGCGCTCGTTGGCAACAACCTTCTCAGGTGCCGACTGTACGAAACGCTCGTTCGAGAGCTTCTTCATAACGCTCGAGAGGAAGCCCTCGTAGTAGGTGAGGTCGTCGTTGAGCTTCTTGAGCTCGGCCTCGCGGTCGATCTTACCCTCCATGGGTACGAAGTACTGCGTGGTCTTGACGATGAATGCTGCTGCCGCAGGATCCTTCTCCGTGGTGGCCTCCAGTGTCTTGATGTTACCCATCTTCTTCATCACGGCCTCCCACTCGGTGGGGTAGTTCTCATCGGCAATATAGCGTAGCGTAAGCTCCTCCTTCTGTGCTATGTTCTTCTGCTTGCGGATGTTACGCAGGTTGGTGATAACCTCCTTGGCAAGCTCGAAGCGGGCGAGTACAGCCTCGTTAGCTGCTCTGTCGGCCTCGGGCTGACGGGCGATAACAATCGAGCAAACATCCTGCTCGGGCTTCAGATCCTGCCATATCTCCTCCGTCACGAAGGGCATGAAGGGGTGCAGCAGGCGAAGCAACATATCTACATAATGCTTCGTCTTGGCCAGCGTCACGGCATCGATAGGTGACTGATATGCGGGCTTGATCATCTCGAGGTACCAGCCGCTGAAGTCGTCCCAGAAGAGGCGATATATCTCCATGAAGGCCTCCGAGATGCGGTACTGCTCCATGTCGCGGTTGATGCGCTCGACGCGCTGCAACATAACCTCGTCGAACCATGCGCAGGCCTCGCGGGCAGCATCGCTCTGTGCGAGGTTGTTGTCCACCTCCCACATGTTGATCAGTCGGTAGGCGTTCCATATCTTGTTGCCGAAGTTACGGCCCTGCTCGCAGAGTGCCTCGTCGAACATCACGTCGTTGCCCGCCGATGTTGACATCAGCATAGCTACACGCATGCCGTCGGCACCATACTTCGAGATGAGGTCGAGCGGATCGGGCGAGTTGCCGAGCTGCTTCGACATCTTACGGCCCAGCTTGTCGCGCACGATACCCGTAAAGTATACATTGGCAAAGGGACGCTCACCGCGCCACTCGTAGCCCGCCATGATCATTCGTGCGATCCAGAAGAAGATGATGTCGGGACCCGTCACAAGGTCGTTGGTGGGGTAGTAGTACTCGATCTCGGGGTTGTTCGGGTAGCGAATACCGTCGAATACCGAGATGGGCCAGAGCCACGACGAGAACCATGTGTCGAGCACATCCTCATCCTGACGCAGGTCGGCCATTGTGAGCGATGCATCCTTCTCCTGCGCGAGTTTCAACGCCTCCTCGGCAGTCTCGGCCACTACATAGCCACCCTTGGGCAGGTAGTAGGCAGGTATGCGCTGACCCCACCAGAGCTGGCGCGAGATGCACCAATCTTTGATATTCTCCATCCAGTGGCGGTAGGTATTCTTATACTTGGCAGGTACGAACTTGATGACATCCTCCATCACGGCCTTTGTTGCGGGCTTGGCCAGCTCCTCCATCGAGAGGAACCACTGCATCGAGAGCTTCGGCTCGATGGCTACGCCGGTACGCTCCGAGTAGCCTACATTGTTGGTGTAGGGCTCAACCTTCTCCATCAGGCCTGCGGCGGTGAGGTCGCCCTCGATGACCTTGCGGCACTCGAAACGCTCCATGCCGACGTACATGCCCACCTTGTCGTTGATGGTGCCATTGTCGTTGAAGATGTCGATAGCCTCCAGACCATAC
This sequence comes from uncultured Alistipes sp., assembly GCA_937880705.1. The sequence goes on along the minus strand of CALGRZ010000092.1, from coordinate 5,613 downwards.
TTCTCGCCCAGCATGTAGTCGTTGACGTCGTGTGCGGGTGTCACCTTCAGGGCACCGGTACCGAACTCGAGGTCAACATACTCATCGCGGATGACGGGTATAGAGCGGCCCACGAGGGGTACTATGACGCGAGCATCCTCCTTGAGGTGCTTGTAACGCTCGTCGTTGGGGTTTACGCAGAGGGCCGTATCGCCGAGAATGGTCTCAGGGCGAGTGGTTGCAACAACGATATACTCATTGCTGCCCTCAATCTTATAGCGCAGGTAGTACAATTTACCCTGCGACTCCTTGTAGATTACCTCCTCGTCGGATAGTGCCGTGCATGCCGAGGGGTCCCAGTTTACCATGCGTACACCGCGGTAGATGCGACCCTTGCGGAAGAGGTCTACGAAGACCTTGATGACACCTGCCGTGCGAGGCTCATCCATGGTGAAGCAGGTGCGCTCCCAGTCACACGAGGCACCGAGCTTGCGCAGCTGCTTGAGGATTATGCCGCCATGCTTCTCCTTCCACTCCCAGGCGTGGGCGAGGAACTCTTCGCGTGTGAGCGAGGCCTTGTCGATGCCCTCCTCCTTGAGCTTGGCAACCACCTTTGCCTCGGTAGCAATCGAGGCGTGGTCGGTACCGGGTACCCAGCAGGCGTTCTTGCCCTGCATGCGTGCGCGACGCACCAGCACATCCTGCAACGTATTGTTGAGCATGTGGCCCATGTGGAGCATACCCGTTACGTTGGGTGGCGGAATTACGATGCAGTAGGGCTCACGCTCGTCCGGCGTAGAGTGGAAAAGGTTCTTTTCGATCCAGAAGTCATACCACTTCTGCTCGATAAGTTCGGGAGAATACTTGTCTGCGATTGGCATAAGTCTTTATGTTTTTGTTTGTTATATATTCGCTGTGTGTCGTGCGTGCGTACTATGCGCGCATATTAGCTACAAAGATAGTAAAAAAACTTAAAATACGAAAAAAAATTACTCGTCATAGCGTACCGCTCTATTCGTTGGCTCTCTTGTGTCGGAAAAAGTTGCTGTTTTAAGTTTTTTTTCATATCTTTGTACTATTGTGCGTATGCTATGCGCCCGCGTATGAGATGCGGTGTGGCAGATGCCCAATAGTGCTGACGATAATACAAACTTAAAAATCAATACACTATGCAAAATCAACAACCTAAAACATCTCTACCCGAGAACGCCTATCGTGAGTTGCGTGAGGGTGAGCAGTATCAGCCTATCATGGGTGCCAACGAGTCACCCGTGGAGGTTACCCCCTACTCGGTGACGGTGGGTATCATCATGGCCATCATCTTCTCGGCCGCAGCCGCATACCTCGGCCTTAAGGTGGGTCAGGTGTTCGAGGCCGCCATCCCCATCGCCATCATCGCCGTGGGTCTGGGTCAGATGCGTGGCAAGAAGAATATGCTTGGCCAGAATGTGATCATCCAGTCTATCGGTGCATCGTCGGGTGTTATCGTTGCGGGTGCTATCTTCACGCTGCCTGCACTCTACATCCTCGGCCTCGATGCCAAGTTCTACCAGGTATTCCTCTCGTCACTGCTCGGAGGTATCCTCGGCATCGTGCTGCTGGTCCCCTTCCGTAAGTACTTCGTAAAGCAGATGCACGGCAAGTATCCCTTCCCCGAGGCTACGGCAACCACCGAGGTGCTTGTGTCGGGTGAGAAGGGTGGCTCGGAGGCCAAGACCCTTGTGCTGGCAGGTCTTATCGGTGGTCTTTACGACTTCGTGGTGTCGACCTTTGGCGCGTGGACATCATCCATATCTACACAGATGATGGGCTGGGGTAAGGCTCTTGCGGCCAACGCCAAGCTCACCCTGGGTCTTAACACCTCGGCAGCGGTGCTCGGCCTCGGCTATATCATCGGTCTGAAGTATGCGCTGATCATCGCCGGTGGCTCGGCCCTCGTATGGTTCGTGGTTATTCCTCTGGTTAACCCCTTCCTCTCGATGTTCGATGCACAGACCATCCCCGATACGCTCACGGCTATGGGTATCAACCCCGCCGAGCTGAATACCCCCGAGGGTATCTTCCGTGAGATTGGTCGCCCCATCGGTATTGGCGGTATCGCCATGGCAGGTCTTATCGGCATCATCCGTCAGGCGGGCATCATCAAGTCGGCTCTGTCGCTTGCGAAGAACGAGTTGGGTGGCAAGAAGTCATCGACGGTTGAGCCTCGCACACAGCAGGATATCTCGATGAAGACCATCATGACCATCATCATCGCAGCTCTTGTGGCTACGCTCTTCTTCTTCCAGTTTGGCGTTCTGAACAACTGGTTCCAGACTATCGTAGCCCTGCTCATCGTCTTTATCATCGCCTTCCTCTTCACCACCGTGGCAGCCAACGCTATTGCCATCGTAGGCTCTAACCCCGTGTCGGGTATGACGCTGATGACGCTCATCCTCTCGTCACTTGTACTTGTGTCGGTAGGCCTTGAGGGTCAGTCGGGTATGATCGCTGCGCTGGTTATCGGTGGTGTTGTCTGCACAGCACTCTCTATGGCCGGTGGTTTTATCACCGACCTTAAGATCGGCTACTGGCTCGGTACTACACCCCGCAAGCAGGAGACATGGAAGTTTGTCGGTACCTTCGTATCGGCTGCTACCGTGGCAGGTGTGATGATCATCATGAATAAGACCTACGGCTTTGTAGGCGAGAATGCCCTTGTAGCACCTCAGGCCAACGCCATGGCTGCCGTTATCAAGCCTCTGATGACGGGTGGCGCAACACCCTGGTTGCTCTATGGCGTAGGTGCCCTCGTAGCACTGCTCCTTACCGTGCTCAAGGTGCCTGCACTGCCCTTTGCACTCGGTATGTTCATCCCCATGGAGCTCAATGCTCCCCTCGTTGTGGGTGGTCTTGTAGCGTGGGCCGTAAATCGTCATAAGGATGCTGCACAGGCCAAGGCCAACAACAACCGTGGTACGCTCATCGCCTCGGGCTTCATCGCCGGTGGTGCGCTGATGGGTGTTGTGAGTGCAATCCTCGCCTTTGCCGGTGCCGACTGGACACTTAAGGGCTGGGCAGGCTCTGCTGGCGCACAGCTCCTCGGCCTGGTTATGTACCTGGTACTTATCGCCTACTTCATCTGGCACTCACGCAAGGCCAAAATCGAGGAGTAGAGTCTAACGAGTGGTTTGTAGGGTTTGGCGATGGGTAGAACCGAGTCCTAAACCCTACGAACACCCCAAACACATTACCATTTACCTGATCACTAATTGAACCAACAAAAATATGGAGCTTAAAGATAGATTTTTGAAGTATGTGTCGTTCGACACGCAGTCGGATGAGCGCAGCGAGAGCTACCCCTCGACCGACAAGCAGTTGGTGCTGCTCAAGTATCTCAAGGAGGAGCTGGAGGCCATAGGCCTTGTGGAGGTTTCGATGGATGAGTATGGCTATGTTATGGCCACGCTGCCCGCTACGCGCGGCATGGAGAATGTGCCTACCATAGGCTTTATCTCGCACGTCGACACTGCCCCCGATATGAGTGGTGCCAACATCAAGCCTCGCATCATCGACGAGTATGACGGCCGTGACATCCTGCTGGGTGGCGACGTATGGCTCAAGGTGTCGGACTTCCCCGAGCTTAAGTTCTTCAAGGGCCACAGCCTCATCCATACCGATGGCACCACGCTGCTGGGTGCTGACGACAAGGCCGGTGTTGCCGAGATTGTGACGGCTGTGGAGTGGCTTAAGAACCACCCCGAGGTGGCTCATGGTCGTATCCGTGTGGGCTTCACTCCCGACGAGGAGATTGGTCGCGGCGTGGACTACTTCGACGTGAAGAAGTTTGGTGCCGACTTCGCCTATACGATGGATGGCGGCATGGAGGGCGAGCTGGAGTATGAGAACTTCAACGCCGCAGGTGCCAAGATTCAGATTAACGGCCGCAACGTACACCCCGGCATGGCCAAGGATAAGATGATCAACGCCATAGATATTGCTACGGAGCTCAATGGCATGCTCCCCGCCTCGGAGCGTCCCCAGTACACCGAGGGCTACGAGGGTTTCTTCCACTGCGTGGGTATCTCGGGCAGTGTCGAGCAGGCCGAGATTAACTACATCATCCGTGACCACGATGGCGATAAGTTCGAGCAGAAGAAGCAGCTTATGTGGGATGTAGTCAACTTCCTGCAGCGCAAGTATGGCGAGCATACGCTTCAGCTCACGCTCAAGGATCAGTACTACAACATGCGCAAGATGGTTGAGCCCCACCCCCACGTCATCGAGAAGGCCAAGAAGGCTATGATCGAGGCGGGTGTCAAGCCTCTGGTTAAGCCCATCCGTGGTGGTACCGATGGCTCACGCCTCTCGTTTATGGGTCTGCCCTGTCCCAACCTCTTCACCGGAGGTATGAACTTCCACGGTCGCTACGAGTACGCCTCGCTCACCACGATGAACAAGGCGATGAACGTGATCATCAACTTGGCTCGCATCTGGGCCGAGTAGTAGGTGCCATTGGAGCTATCCGTTGCCGTGGTTGACCGCCCTTTGGCCGAGGCCGTCAGGACGTTTGATCCCGTGTGACGAAAAATGTTTAAGACTATGAACAACATTTATGGATATATGAGAGTGGCGGCGGCTGTACCGCGTGTACATATCGCCGATGCCCATCGCAATGCCGAGGGTGCACTCAAGATTATGCAGGATGCCTTCAAGGAGGGTGTCGAGATTGTTGTGATGCCCGAGCTCTCGCTCGTGGGTTACACCTGTGGCGATATGGTGCTGCAGAAGAAGCTGTTGAACAGGAAGAATTAAAAGTAATGCTTATAGAGTCTCTAAAGTTACTTACAGAAAAGGAACGAAGAGTTATAGAATTGTACTATTATGAGGATTTAACCTTAAAAGAAATCAGTCATGTGTTAGAGGTGACAGAATCCAGGGTATCTCAGCTTCATACGAAAGCTTTACAAAAGATGAAGACGAAATTAGGAAAATATATGGGGATTTTAGAGCAGATTTAAAATAGCAAGTTGTATTATAAATGGAATAGTAACTATGTATCAATGGAGGGAATAGGTTTGAAATTTAAGAGTGAGTACTCATATTTTCAGGTTGTAAATGAAGAATCGAGAACCGGGTTAAAACTGGTAAAAAAAACGACTCCTTTAGTTGTAGCGGAAATAGCAGAATATTTATCCAGACATAAGATCCCATTTAACCTTACAGAATTGAATAAAGCAGTTACCACAGTGAAAGATATCGCAATAGTTGAATTGTGTAGAAGCAGATCCATGCCTATTCGAGAAGAATTCACAATAGATGTAACAGATAATAAAATGAAAGCGGTGGGGAGATTTTATCCACCTTCCAATGATGGAAAGTTTATTGATAAAGCAGAAATTTTAAGTGATTTAAGATTTAAGGGCATTCTTTATGGAATTAATGGAGAAGTAATTGATGATTTTATAGCAGAAAGAAGCTATTGTACTAATGTTGTGTTAGCTTCAGGTAAAGAAGTCAGACATGGAAAAGATGCCTACATAGAATATTTATTTAATACAAATTATTTAGGTAATAAAATTAGACATGCAAAAAGAACAACAATTTTTAATTGTTGCGTAATTCATTTGTTCTCTCCGCTTTTTTGATAGGTAC
>CALGRZ010000091.1 GCA_937880705.1 uncultured Alistipes sp. | reverse complement strand
AGATAGAACCGGTGAGGTCGGTCTTCTTCACAACACCGTAACCGATAACCACAACGTCATCGATCATCTCCGAATCCTCCTCGAGGACAACATTGCTCAACAGCTCCGAAGAGGCTACGAGCGACTGGGTCTTGTAGCCAATGAAGCTGACTACAACGATAGACTCGGCATTGCTTACCTTCAAAGTGTACTGACCGTTGAGGTCGGTAGTAACACCATTAGTGGTACCCTGCTCTACAACAGAGGCTCCAATAACCGGTGTACCGGTAGTATCAACTACCACACCTTTAACCTCGTATTTGCTCTGGGCAAACACTTGGGCGGGCATCGCCATTGCGAGCAGTGCGAGTCCCAAACACATAGTTAAGAATTTTCTCATAGTGTTTTAGTGTTTAGTTAATAAAAGTTAATGAAGATATGTTAATTAATTGTTGTTCAAACTACTGCTGCTTCTTTGTCGAGATGCCGAAGACGGCAACTGCGGCGATAAGAAGCGACACGCCTGCGATTAGGAGCATCACAACCTGACCACTCTGCACCTCGCTGATGACGCCGTTAGACTCGATGGCCACCATATCGCCACCGAAGGTCTTGAAGAGGAAGCCACCCACCAAAGCTGCCACGATCTGGGGCAGACAGATGGTACAGTTGAACAGACCGAGGTACGAGCCCATAGACTTACCCGACAACGAGTTGGTGAGCAGGGCGAAGGGCATAGCCAGCATCGCAGCCCAGGCACAACCGATGAGCAGGAACGACACGAAGAGCGTGTACTGGTCATGGATGAAGTATGTCGAGATGAAACCCGCAGCACCCAGCACAAGGCTCAACGAGTAACCCACCTTGACACTCTTGAACATGGGCAGCACCATAGCCCACAGGATTGAGCCTACGGCCTGCACGGCAAACAGAACGCCTGTCCAGTCACCTGCATCCTGGAACGCAGCCGACTTGGCATCTACCGTACCCCAAACATTCTCGGCAATGGCACCCGTGGTGTTGTTCCACATGTAGAGGAAGGCAAACCAGCAGAAGAACTGCACAAGACCGATCTGCCAGAAGGTCTTGGGGGCGTGGATAAGCAGCGACAGGAGGTTGGTCTTCTCGGCCTTCTCCTCCTCGCGGATGTTGTGGAACTTGGCATACTGCTCGGGATCCATCTCCTTAACCGTAGCACCGGTGTAGAGCACACAGAGGATGAGGATAAGGGCACCGACGTAGAACGACCATGTCACCGAAGGGGGTATCATACCCTCGGGAGCCACGTTGCTGATGCCCACCCAGGTGAAGAAGTAGGGGAAGAGGTAGCCCACCAGCGAGCCGGCATTGCAGAGCAGGCTCTGGATCGAGTAGGCCTTTGTCTTCTGCTCCTCGTTGACCATATCGCCCACCATCATCTTGAAGGGCTGCATGGCCATGTTGATCGAGGTGTCGAGCAACATCAGCATCACCGCACCAAAGGCCAAGGCGGCCTTGACGGTCATGTTGAAGCTACCTGCATTGGGAAGAAGTGCCATGACGATGATAGCCACGATAGCACCTACATAGAGGTAGGGCTTGCGACGACCCAGACGGCACCATGTCTTGTCGCTGAGCGAGCCTACGATAGGCTGCACGATCATACCCATAAGCGGGGGCAACACCCAGAAGAAGCTCAACGTGTGAGGATCGGCGCCGAGCGTTGCAAAGATGCGGCTTATGTTTGCACTCTGCAACGCATAAGCGATCTGAACTCCGAAGAAGCCAAAGCTCAGATTCCACATCTGCATAAATGAAAGATTAGGCTTTTGCATAGTATTATTAAATTTTTTTAGTAATTATCTAACTATCAACTATTCTTAAATATTTTTAATAACTACACTATCATCATCATACAATATTAGTAAAAAATGGCCAAACGGCAAAATATATTCTACCCAAAGGGTAAATAAGTGGGATGATTGGCTCAAAACACCAACCGAATGGAGAGTGAGGATGACGAAATGCGCAATAGTTTTGATTTTGCATTTTTTTTCTTATCTTTGCAAATATGAGCCGATTTACAACAAAGAACCGCACCCTGGGAAATATCACTATAGCCCTACTCTTCGCCATACTTCACTTTGGCGTAGCCATAGTGACCCGACAGCTGGACTACTATGACGACATCCCGTTGACGGTACTTACCATCACCATGGTGATAGTGATCTCGATGCGCAACAACACCCGCGTGGAGCTTATGGCCATACTCACGCTGGTGGCCACAATACTCGGATTTATCATCGGCTCATGGCTCCAATCGCCAATGCTGCTCATACTGAACAACGAGAGCCTCGCTCCGGCCGTCGCAACACTGCTCATATCGTTTGCCACGGGATCGGCAACAGACTACCTCACAAGACGCATAAGTCGCTCACGCACAACAAGAACATGGGAGGTATCACCCCGCAGCGTGGTGATAGTTGCACTCTCCATTCTGGTGCTACGAATACTCTACGTCATACTCTTCCGTGCACACATCTTCACCGAGGGCCTGCTATTCAGCATCTTCCAAGAGATATTGACCAATAGTTGGGCGATACTTCTGCTTCTTGTCGGAAACATCATCCTGACCATTCAACTACAAAAGCGCATCACAAGCGACAAGCGACCGCGCATCAACCTTGTCGTCATACTCGGCACGATACTCATACCGATACTTTGTGCCACGATCATCTACTACGACATACCGCTGCTGGAGTCGCCATCATCCTCGCCGATGGACTTCCTGCGCATAACCTCGGCAGCACTTCTCATTGACATTCTGGTTGTTACGATATGTTATTTGGTACTTCTGTCACTCACCTCAAAACGCGAACTGCGATACGAACGCGAGCAGAAGCACCGCACCGAGTACCAGTACGAGAGGCTCAAGCAGCAGATCAACCCTCACTTTCTGTTCAACTCGCTGGGCATCCTCGACTACCTGGTACAGGAGCACGAGACCGAGCGGGCGAGTGCCTTTATCCGCAAGCTGGCCAACATATACCGCTACATGCTCAATAATGACCAGAAAACACTGGTTAAGCTTGGCGAGGAGCTCAACTTCACGGCCATGTACATCGACCTGCTCAAGGAGCGATTTGCCGAAGGTATGATCATTGAATATGAGATAGAGCCGAGCCTCAAGGAGCGATATGTGGTTCCCTGCTCACTCCAACTTTTGGTCGAAAATGCCACCAAGCACAACATCGTTGAGAGTGACCAGCCACTTCGTATCACGGTGATGACCGAGGGCAACATGCTGGTGGTCAGAAACAACCTTCAGATGCGTCGCCACGGACAGCCATCGACGCACCTCGGGCTGGAGAACATACGCCAACAATACCGCGACATCACACGCCGCGATATCATGGTACAAAAGACTGATAGTGAATTTATTGTAAAAATACCCATAGTATGATAAGAGTACTCATCGTGGAGGACGAGATCCCTGCACAGATTACCCTGAAAAAGCTTATTGACAAGTGCTGCCCCGACAGCCAGATAGTGATGACTCTAACGTCGGTACGCTCCACCGTGAAGTGGTTGGAGGAGAACCCCGATGGTGCCGACATCATCTTCATGGATGTGGAGCTCTCGGACGGCATCTGCTTCGAGATCTTCGAGCAGGTCAACATCTCGGCCAACGTCATCATCACCACGGCCTACGACAACTACGCCATAAGTGCCTTCAGGGTGGATAGTGTCGACTACCTGCTGAAGCCCATCGTCGAGGAGGATCTCGCACGCGCCTGGGAGCGTTGCCGCGAACGCCTCGAGCGCAACAACACGCCCAACATCGAGGCTCTCCTGGATATCATATCGCAAGCCGGCACACCCCAAAACCGCGAGTATAAGAAGCGTTTTATAGTCAAGGCCGGCGAGAAGATTGTGATCATTCCCGTAGACGAGATAGCCTACTGCTACTCCGAGGATAAGAGCACATACGCCATAGTGAGCAGTGGTGCCCGCCGACTACTCGACTACTCGCTCGACACGGTGCAGGAGATGCTCGACCCGAAGCTCTTCTTCCGCATCTCGCGCAGCTGCATAGTCTCGATAAACGCCATCGAAAACATATCAAAACATCTGGGCACACGCCTCAAGCTACAACTCAAGCCCCGCTCCGAGGAGGATGTGGTGGTTAGTCGCAGCCGCACCTCCGACTTCTTGGAGTGGCTCGACAACAACTAATTTCGAGGCCGCAAAGGGGTGATCCGACTACGGAGGAGTGTTGCAAAAGGGTAACATTATGCTACATTTTATTGCAACACTCTTCCTTTTTACATTTTTTTTCGTATCTTTGCACAGATATTGCACGAGTGCGCACATACGCGCGATGCGAGTGCAAACCATACGGCAAACGTAAAATCAACACAATATGAAGTATCTTAAGCTATTAATCCTTGCTGCTGCCATACTCTTCGGAGCATGTAACGCCCAGCAGCGAGTGCTCTACTTGCAGGATGCAGCAAGTGGCTCGGAGATCGACCTCCCGGAGACATACCTCATCCGTCTTAAGCCTCTGGACCAGATCACCGTTGTGGTCAACAGCAAGAACCCCGAGCTGGCCGCTCCGTTCAACACCTCGACAAGCTATGTCGGCCTGTCGGGTAACAACGTGGCCTCTACGGCATCGGCCAACAGCCTGCAGATACTCACGGTCGATGACCAGGGCTACATCGACATGCCCATCATCGGCAAGGTGCAGTGCGTGGGTCTTACACGCGCCGAGCTTGCCCGCGACATCGAGCAGAAGATCAAGGCCGGTGGATACATCGTCGACCCGAAGGTCAACGTGCGCTTTGCCGACCTCACAATCTCGATCCTCGGCGAGGTTGCCCGCCCGGGCCGCTACGACATCAAGAAGGATCAGCTGACCATCTTCGAGGCCTTGGCACTTGCCGGCGACATGACCATCTACGGTAGCCGTGAGGATGTGGCTGTGATACGCGAGAAGGATGGCAAGAATATTATCACGAAGCTCGACCTGCGCTCACAGAACATCTTCGAGTCACCATGCTTCTACCTCGAGCAGAACGATGTGATCATCGTGAGCCCCAACAAGTATAAGGCAGCTACTGCAGAGATCAACCAGAACCGCTCGTTCTGGATCTCGCTCACCTCGACAGGTATATCGCTGGCATCACTGGTGATGACCATCATCCTGGCAACGCGATAGCAGACGAATACCCAACTACCCTATTGATAACTATTTAACCATTTTTCTATGGCAGAAAATACGGATATGCTGGAGAAGGATAGCGTTATCTCCACTCCACGATTTACCCTGTATGACTTCGTGCAGCTGATCCTCTCGAATTGGTATTGGTTTGCACTCTCGATTGCTGTGTGCTACCTCTGCGCCGCCTTCTACCTGCGCCGCACGGCACCCGTCTATCAGCGTACCGCCTCGGTGCTGGTCAAGGACTCGCGTAAGGGTTCTGCTGCCGAGGTTGTCGCCTTCAACGACCTTATGGGCGGCATGGGCCGTCGCTCGGTAGACAACGAGATTCATATCTTCAAGTCGCGCCGCCTCATGGAGCAGGTGGTCAAGAAGTACGACCTGTCAACGGTCTACACCACCTCGGGCCGCATCCGCACCGTAGACATCTATGGCCGCACCCCCGTGCTTGTTAAGTTCCTCACGCTGGAGCCCAACAAGTCGGGTACGTTCACCTATAACATCGCAGAGGATGGCTCGCTCAACATCGGGGAGTTCATCTACAACGAGAACGGCGAGGTCAAGAACGACACCTTCAAAGCCAACATCATGGCCGGCGACACCATCTCGACACCTCTGGGCAACATCGTGATGATGCCCACGCCCTACATGGAGAAGTTCGGCAAGCAGAGCGTTAAGGTGTCGAAGTTACCGCTTAACGAGGTTACCGAGTCGTACCGTCGTCGTCTGCAGTGCAACATCACCGACAAGATGGCCTCGGTAATCAACATCACGATGACCGACGTGGTGCCCAAGCGTGCCGAGGATGTCATCAACGGCATCATCGAGGCCTACGACATCGACGCCATCACCGACAAACGCGCCATCTCGGACCTCACCGAGCAGTTTATCAACGAGCGACTGCTCACGCTGGGTCGCGAGCTTAACATCGCCGACGACGAGATCGCCACATTCAAGCAGGCACACCGCATGTACAGCCCCCAGGATGAGGCTACGCTGAGTGCCGAGGAGATCACCCGCCTGAAGAAGGAGGCCATGTCGCTCGAAGGCAACCTCGAGATTGCACAGTATATCCTCGACTTTGTGAACAACGACGCCACGGGCCGCAGCCTTATCCCCGCCGCCACGGTATCTATGAGTGGTGCCTCGTCGGCTCTGGCCTCGCAGATAGACTTCTACAACAAGAATGTTCTGGAGTACCAGCGACTGCTTGCCGAGTCTTCGGAGAGCAGCCCCGTGATCCTCTCGCTCAGCGCACAGATATCGTCTATGCGCAGTGCCATCATCACCTCGCTCGAGTCACAGATCGAGGGTCTTAAGCTCCAGATCTCGAACGTAAACAGCGAGCAGCGCAAGGCTGACTCGCGTATGACCAGCTCGCCCGAGAAGGAGAAGGAGCTGCTCTCGATTACCCGTCAGCAGAAGGTTAAGGAGGAGCTCTACATCTACCTGCTCACCAAGCTCGAGGAGAACGCCCTCACGGGTGCTACGGCCGATAGCAACGCCCGCGTCATCGACTACGCCTATGGTAGCAACCGACCCATCAGCCCGCGTAGCATGATGATCTACCTCATGGCACTCATCATCGGTGCCGTGATACCCTTCGCCATACTCTATATCCTTGAGCTGCTGAACAACACCGTTCGCACGCGCAAGGAGGTCGAGGATGTTGTCACCGCCCCCTTCCTGGGCGATATACCCCGCTTCGAGGGCAAGGCCGAGTATGGTATCGTAGTGAAGGAGAACAGCCGCGATATCATCTCGGAGGCCTTCCGTATGTTGCGCACCAACATCGGCTTCATGTCGGTGGATAAGCAGATGCAGGTCATCACCCTCACCTCGTCAATACCCCACAGCGGTAAGACATTTATCTCGACCAACCTGGCCATGACGCTGGCCATATCGGGCAAGAGGGTGCTGCTCATCGACTTCGACCTGCGCCGTCGCACGCTCTCGAAGCAGATGGGACACCGCAACGACCGTCGTGGCGTGACGAGCTACCTCACCGGCAAGCTCTCGTTGGAGGATGCCATATCGAAGACCTCGCTGCACGACAACCTCGACATGATGTACGCCGGCCCGCAGCCGCCCAACCCTGCCGAGATGCTGATGTCGCAGCGTGCCGACCAGATGATTGCCGAGCTGCGCAATAGCTACGACTACATCATCATCGACAGCGTGCCCGCAATGGCTGTTGCCGATGCCATGATTATCGACCGCCTCGTGGATATGACCATCTACGTTATCCGTCAGGGCAACCTCGACCGTCGCCAGTTGCCCGATATCGAGCAGCTGCACCGCCAGAACAAGTTCACCAACATGACCATCGTTCTCAATGGCGTTACCCAAGGTCGCCACGGCTATGGCTACGGCTACGGTTATGGCTATGGTTACGGCTATGGCTACCACTATATGAGCGACGACGAGAATGTACCCAACTGGAAGAGACGTTGGTACAAGGTTAAGCGTCTGTTCAAGAAACGCCATTAAGAGTTTGTGCCATGGCAGAGAAGATGATTATCGCCGTCGACTTTGACGGCACATGTGTCGAGCACGACTACCCCGATGTAGGCCTCGATGTCGAGGGCGCAGTGGAGACGTTGCGTGCCCTCACAGCCAAGGGCCACAGGCTGATACTCTTCACCATGCGCTCGGGTGCAAAGTTGGAGGCTGCCGAGCGATGGTTCCGCGACCGCAAGATAGAGTTGTGGGCCGTCAACCGCAACCCCGAGCAGAGGGAGTGGACCGAGTCTACGAAGGTCTTTGCCGACATCTATATCGACGACTCGGCACTGGGCTGCCCGATAATGTTTATAGATGGTGTACGTCGCCCGGTCATCGACTGGCGGAAGGTACGCGACCTGCTTGTATATAACGGAGTGTTGTAACCGACACCCCGGATGATAGATGGTAGCCGGCCGAGATATCACAATCTTGGCCGGCTATTGTTATATAATAATATATGTATTGCGGTTAGGTGGGGGGGTAGGACGGAATAGGACGGAATAGGAAGAGATAGGAAGAGATAGGAAGAAATAGGTAGAAATAGGAAGAAATAGGAAGAAATAGGAAGAGATAGGAAGAGATGGGATATTTAGGGATAGCAGGTTGTTCACGGATAAACGTCGGCCGCGCTAATACCTATCAAGTCCTATTTAGTCCTATCCAGTCCTATCAAATCCTATCGACTGCGCCAAGTCCTATCGACTGCGCTGCGCCACTGCACCCACTGCCCCCCCCCACCAATAAATAAGATAGCCCGAATAGGAGATACTCGCAAGAATCTCCTATTCGGGCCTATCGCCTAAAGGCCTATCACACCATCACATCTGACTACGACGCAATAGTGCAATAGTGGTTATACTTTCGCATCACCTGCTGAACATAGCCCAGTGTCTGACCACTGCCGGTAAACTTACCACACTGCACTACATCGAGCTCATAGTATGCGGGATCGGCCTTGAGCTTAAGGTAGTAGCTCACATCCTCCCATGAGTTGGGGTTAGCACCCTCATGGCGCGCCAGACGTCGTGCATCGAGGACATGGCCGATGCCGGCATTATAGCTGGCGAGGATGATGCTGAGGCGATCCTCCATAGGTGTAGAGGCCGGAATACGAAGCATCGTATCCAGCTCCGAGAGCAACATACCTGCAAGACGTATGTTGGTCTCCGTGTCGTCGATATCCTCGACGGGGATATTAAAGTGACGAGCTACGACGGGTCGTATCTGCATAATGCCCGATGCACCCTGCTTCGACACTAAATCCTCAATAAAGCGCGACTCGCTATATGCAATAGCACTCATCAAACGCCAATCCTGACCCTCCTCGGCACCCACCTTACGCATAAGGTTGTCGAAACGAGAGATCACGCACGGAGCCTCGGCCGTCACGGCTTGCTCCGCAGTTTCGGTTTCGGGCGTTGCCACAACCTCAACACTTTGCTCCTCAACAATCGAGGGCTGGAGGGTTGTGCTCTGACCCAGTGATGATTCATACACCGCAAAAGCTGCGGCAGAGAGAACCACAAACAATACTCTTTTTATCATATTTGGTTAGTTTGTGGGCTGCTATCGGGCACAATACGCATCGTTAGTCGTAGAACGACCACGAGATACCAAACTTAAACATGCGGGGGTTGAGCGGATAACGAGCTACCTGGAAGTACTCGCCATTGCCAAACAGACCCTGATTTAGGTGTTGCACTTTAAGCAGGATACGCATACGCTTCCACTTGGCCGAGACAAAGGCGTCGATGTATGGGTAGTTGCCCACCTTGACATCGCGCTGATTGAAGAAGGCCGAGAGTGCAGGGTTGTAGCTCGGAGCGTAGTAGGCCGTATTGAAACGACCGTCCAAGCCTATCTGCACACGCAACACGTCGCGCACGACCCAAAACTCGTAGTAGTACGAGAGGAACGCGCTCAACATAGGTACGGGAAGCACACTCTCATTGGATGTGAATTGCACCAATGCCCTGTGATCGAGATGGACTCCGGCAAAGCGGAAGTCCTTGCGAGCATACAAACTCGTGAGGCTCACCGTACCCGAGTGCTGTGCCACACGGCTATCGGGGCCATAGTAGATCATGTCGCCCATGACACCCTGCCAGGCACCCACCTCCAAGGCGAAGTCGGGAACCGAGAAGTTTACCTCGAAACGAGTTTCAGACTCCTTATCAAAGGAGTTAAACCACGCATAGTGGTTTGAGAATAGATTCTCGTGCCAGTAGCCCGGCGAGCGGAGCTCCTGACGGAACTTACCGCTGAGAATCAGGGGATGTTCACGGATGAAGGCTCGAAGGGTGACATCGGCACCTATCGAGAGATCACCACCACGATAGCCCGAGGGGTAGTACTTTACGTTAGCACCCCAGTCGACATATCGTTTAATCTTACCGCCCGTCGAGCCGTAGACGTACCACGACGTGCGCTTATCCTTGGTTATCTTACCCGAGACGTAGTCTTGCAGTCGCAGGTAGGAGTATGTGTGTATATCGAAGCCTATACCGCCGTCGATGGTACCCACCACGCCATTGCGATCCCAGGGCTGCGCCTGCACGAAGAGCTTGTTTGATATAAGCCTCTCGGAGATCGAGTCGCGCGTGGTTACTGGGTTGATAAACCAATCGTCGTAGTACTCGTCGGTGACCGGCTGCCACTTACCGTCGATATACTCACCACGCTCGTTGGTATAGCTGGCTCGCTTGTCGGTATAGACCTTCGACCAGGTGTTGTACTCGAACTGGTGGCCGAAGTATATGGCCGAGAGGTCGGCCAGCGAGAAGTCATACTCGGTAACTCGCTGCAGGGGTATGGCTATGGCCTGCTTGACAAAGAAGGCGTGGTTGCGGTAGTGATTTTCCGCCTCGGCCGAGGCCAGGCGCATGGGTACACCCGAGGGCATCTCAAAGGTGGTATCGGCAATGGCCCACTCGCCTACCACACCACCATTCTCGCGCGTTGTGATGTTGTTGTGCATGTAGGCGGCATGTATCGAGTAACGCTTACCCGTATGCGCCATACCCACCGACAAGACATGGTTCTTGGTACGCTGCCAGTCGTAACGACCCATCGTGCTGCGTGCCTTGTAGCTCACGTTGGCCGAGGTCGAAGGGTTGATATTCTGTGAGTGGGTAAGCTCGAAGTGCTCCTCACGGTAACGCTTCTGACCCGACTCCAGATAGGTCATATTGGTAAGGGGTCGCTTGGCATTGTAGAAGGGCACGTTGTCGATGCGCGCCGTGTATGCATCGTAGCTGCTTGCAAAGGTGAAGTCACGATCTTGGCGACGGTCAAACCAGTTTACCGCCTGCGACGACTGACCCAGACCACCGAGAGCCATGTCGCCCACACCCTTGCGGTAGAATACATAGTCGATGCGCCAATCGGCCAGCGTGGTATCCAGTGGCTCAATCTTGACGCGGTTGTAGTCGCGGTCTATATTCCACTTCCAATTGTACAGGGCGCGGGTTGTATCGTCAAAGTAGTATGACTCAAGAGGTTTGCGCTCACGCTTCTTCTTCGTATCCGTCGTATCGGCATCCTCACCCTCGAGAGGCATACCGTCGGGACCATACTGCACACCATCCTGCTCGTAGCCCTGGTTGCCATAGCCCTGATTGCCGTAACCCTGGTTGCCATAGCCCTGGTTGCCATACTGCTGCTCACGCTGGGCACGAGCCAATGCGGCTGCATCAATCTGCGCATACGACACCCCGGGCAGCAACAACGCCACCACGAAGCACATAGCCGATATGATCCAACCTCTTGTCATCCCTTTTACTCGCCTTTTTTATCGACTGCACGCGAGGTAAATACCCAACGCAG
This sequence comes from uncultured Alistipes sp., assembly GCA_937880705.1. Next base: position 5,426 of record CALGRZ010000091.1, on the reverse strand, counting down.
AGTCGAGAGAACAATATAGAGAACGATTATTGCAAGCACAGAGTATGCGGGACAGCAAATAATCAGTGCGAGGCATGCCACAATAAAGCAGTAACGCAACTCGTTACCTCGCAATGCGAAGCCCTTAAACTTGAACGAGAACATACGGATGGGGCTCACAAGCAGCAACGAGGCACCCACGGCGATGAGGAGTATGTGCTCCTGTGAGAGGCTTACACGACCACACTCTGCCAGCACAGCCAACGACATGAGCATCAGCGCATTTGCCGGTGTGGGCAAGCCCTCAAACTCGGTCGTCTGCGTGGTGTCGATGTTGAACTTACCGAGGCGCAGAGCCGAGAAGGCGGCTATGATGAGCGTGATGTATTTGAGGTGCTCCATCCACGGTGCTTCGATATAGAGTGCCGAGCTGTTGACATAGAGGTCATACATCGCCACGGCGGGCACCAGACCGAACGAGATGTCATCGGCCAACGAGTCGAGCTGCACTCCGAGCGGTGACTGCTGGTTGAGCAGACGCGCCACCATGCCGTCGAAGAAGTCAAACACGGCCGAGGCGATGATAAGCGCGAAGGCTACGCCATAGGCGTGGTACTCCAGAATGGCGATAACGGCCGCAGCACCGGCCAAAAGGTTGGCCATTGTGAGCATGTTGGGCAACGTGAATAGTCTGATATTCATAGTATTAACTCATTTGCTCTTTGGAGCTAAAATTTGCATTTTTCACGCAAATAAAACCCAAAGATTTTGCAAAGATACAAAAAAATTTTATCTTTGTGTAAATTTAATAAATTTAACCCCGAAAAAACAACCATTATGAGCAGCAGATTTTGCGTAATCATGGCAGGTGGTATCGGCACACGTTTTTGGCCGATGAGCAGACAGAGTCGCCCCAAGCAGTTTCTGGACATCCTGGGCACGGGCCGTTCATTCCTCCGTCATACATACGAGAGATTTGCCAAAATTATCCCAAACGAGAACTTTATCGTTGTAACCAACCAACGCTACAAGTCACTCGTCTTGGAGCATATCCCCGAGATTGCGGAGAGTCAGGTGTTGTGCGAACCTATCGGTCGCAATACTGCGCCCTGCATCGCCTATGCTGCCTACACATTAGCCAAGCGCAACCCCGATGCCGAGATGATCGTAACACCGGCTGACCACCTGATACTCAACACCGACGAGTTTCTGACCATCGTCGACGACTGCTCAAAATTCATACAGGAGAAGGATGCTCTGATGACCATCGGCATCACCCCCTCGCGCCCCGAGACAGGCTACGGATACATCCAGCGTTCGTCGGCCGACCGCATCAGTCGCGTGAAGTGCTTCACCGAGAAACCATGCCTCGAGCTGGCACAGGCTTTTTTGGAGTGTGGCGAATTTTTGTGGAACTCCGGCATCTTCATCTGGAAGCTCCGCGACATCATCCGCGCCTTCGAGCAGCACCTCCCCGACCACAACGCCCTCTTCTCGTCGATTGTCGATGAGCTGGGCACCGAGCGCGAGGCAGAGGCTATCGAGCGCGTATTCTCCGAGTGCAAGGCCATATCTATCGACTACGGCATCATGGAGAAGGCCGACAACGTCTATGTCAGGTGCGGCGACTTCGGCTGGAGCGACGTCGGCACATGGGGCTCGGTATATCAGCAGTCGCGCAAGGATGGCTTTGCCAACGCCCTGAGCCACGAGCAGATAAAGACCTACGACACCCGCAACTCACTGATATACCTACCCAAAGACAAAGTGGCCGTAGTCAGCGGACTGAAGGACTACATCGTCGTCGACACGGAGGATGTGCTGATGATATGCCCCAAGAGCGACGAGCACAGCATCAAGAGCTTTATCGAGGATATCAAATACGAGACCGGCGACAAGCATATTTAGCAATGTGGCGCAGTGGCGCAGCGCAGCGCAGACGATAGGACTTGATGGGCATTAGCGCGGCCGACATTTATTGGGTGGCGGTGTGCTATCCCATCTCTTCCTATTCCGTCCTATTTCTTCCTATTTTTGCGCAGTCGATAGGACTTAATAGGACTTAATAGGACTTGATGGGTATTAGCGCGGCTGACATTTAGCCGGTGGCAGTGTGCTATCCCATCTCTTCCTATCTCTTCCTATCTCTTCCTATCTCTTCCCATCTCTTCCCATCTCTTCCTATCTCTTCCTATTCCGTCCTATCTCTTCCTATTTCTTCCTATCTCCTCCTACCCGTCCTATCCCCCCACAATGGCCCGATTTATGTTCATTTGGCAAAAAGTTATCAACAATTTACAACCACCCCTTTATTTCACAGAAATAATTGTATATCTTTGCACGCAACTTAAATCAGAAATATGAGCAAAAAAGATAAAGACTTTGATGAGATGGGCCTCGTGCCCGAACTCTTTGACGGCAAACATCAGGTAATACCCATAATCTCGGGCGGTGACGACACCATCGAGCAGGTGCAGATACCCGACGTATTGCCCATACTTACACTGCGCAGCTCGGTGATCTTCCCCGGCTCGGTGACACCTATCACCGTGGGTCGCGCCAAGTCCATAGCACTGGTACGCGCCGTGGAGGCCGCCGATGGTCTGCTGGGTGCTGTGCTTCAGGTGGATAGCTCGGTGGAGGACCCCCAGCCCGACGACATGCACAAGGTCGGCACCTCGGCACGCATACTCAAGATCCTGGAGATGCCCAATGGCAACCTCACCGTCATCCTTGCCGGTCTGGAGAAGATCGAGGTGAAGGAGTACATCACCACACAGCCCTACTTCAAGGCCACGGTGACACCCATACACGACACCACGCCCGATGCCAAGAATGTGGAGTTTATGGCACTGGTGGACTCTATCCGCGAGGTGGCACTCAACATCATCAACATCTCGGCCTCGATGCCCAAGGAGGCGGCCTTCGCCATCAAGAACCTCGACTCGAGCCGCGCCATAGTAAACTTCATCTGCTCGAACATGGAGCTCAGCGACGACGACCGTCAGCAGCTGCTCGAGGCACCCGGCCTCCTGGCACGCTCACGCCGTCTGCTGGAGATACTCATCCGCGAGCAGCAGCTCGCCGAGCTGAAGAACGACATCCAGAACAAGGTCAAGCACGACATAGACAAGCAGCAGCGCGACTACTACCTCCAGCAGCAGATGCGTGTCATCCAGGATGAGTTGGGTGACAGCGTAGATGCCGACATCGACCGTTTAAGGGAGCAGAGCAAGAGCAAGCGTTGGTCGAAGCACACTGCCGAGCAGTTCGACAAGGAGCTGGCACGCCTCGAGAGGCTCAACCCGTCGGTGGCGGAGTACTCGGTGCAGATCAACTACCTGCAGCTGATGCTCGACCTGCCCTGGGACGAGATCACCGAGGATCGCCTCGACCTGAAGGCTGTGCGCGAGCAGCTCGACAAGGACCACTTCGGACTGGAGGAGGTCAAGGAGCGACTGCTGGAGCACCTTGCCGTAATCAAGCTCAAGGGCGACCTCAAGTCACCTATTCTCTGCCTCTATGGCCCTCCGGGAGTGGGTAAGACATCGCTGGGTAAGTCCGTGGCCGAGGCCATGGGCCGCAAGTTCGGCCGCATATCGCTGGGTGGTCTGCACGACGAGTCGGAGATACGCGGACACCGCCGCACCTACATCGGTGCCATGCCCGGTCGTATCATCGAGACTATAAAGCGTTGCGGATCGTCAAACCCTGTGATCATCCTCGACGAGATAGACAAGGTGTCGCGCTCGAACCACGGAGATCCGTCAAGTGCACTACTTGAGGTCCTCGACCCCGAGCAGAACACCACCTTCCACGATAACTACCTCGACACGGAGTACGACCTGTCGAAGGTGCTCTTCATCGCCACGGCCAATAACATTGCCAACATCTCGGCAGCGTTGCGCGACCGCATGGAGATGATCAACATCCCCGGCTACATCCTCGAGGACAAGGTGCGCATAGCCCAGAACCACCTCGTGGCCAAGCAGCGCGAGGCACACGGCATCGAGGCCGACAAGCTCGCGTTGAGCGACGAGGCTGTGGTACGCATCATCGAGGACTACACCCGTGAGTCGGGTGTGCGTGGTCTGGACAAGAACATCGCAAAGATAGCACGCAACCGCGCCAAGGCCATCGCCTTTGAGGAGGAGTATAGCGCAGAGCTGGGTGCCGCCGACCTGGAGGCCATCCTCGGCAAGCCCAAGTTCAAGAACGACCGCTACGACATCGCAGGCATGCGCGGCGTGGTCACCGGCCTGGCATGGACCGAGGTAGGTGGCGACATCCTCTACATCGAGTCGCTGCTCACCCCCGGCAAGGGCAAGCTCACGCTGACGGGTAACCTGGGCGACGTGATGAAGGAGTCGGCAACCATAGCCTACGAGTGGGTCAAGGCGCACCACGAGGCCTTGGGCATCGACCGCAAGCTCTTTGAGGAGAACGACCTCAACATACACGTTCCCGAGGGTGCAATACCCAAGGACGGCCCCTCGGCAGGTATCACCATGGTGACCTCTATAGCCTCGACCTTCACCGGCCGTGAGGTCAAGGAGCGTGTGGCCATGACGGGCGAGACAACGCTGCGTGGCAGGGTTACTGCCGTGGGCGGCATCAAGGAGAAGATTCTTGCTGCCAAGCGTGCCGGCATCACCGAGCTCATACTCTCGGATGAGAACCGCAAGGATATCGAGGAGATCAAGGCCGAGTATGTCGAGGGTCTTACGTTCCACTATGTTCAGACCAACGACGAGGTGCTGCGCCTCGCACTGAAATAGACCAAGGATGAGACTTCGTGAGTTCATAGCACGTCTGGAGGCTGCAGGTGAGCTGCAGCGCATCACCGCCAAGGTCGACACACGCTTCGAGATTGCGGAGATCACCGACCGCATATCGAAGAGCGAGGGTGGCGGCAAGGCACTGCTCTTCGAGTCCACAGGCACGGAGTACCCCGTGCTGATGAATATGATGGGCTCGGATAGACGCATTGCTATGGCTTTAGGAGTGGACGACCTTGCCGACATATCGAAGCGCATCGACGACCTTTTGAAGGGTGTTATGTCGCCCAAAGACTCGGTGTGGGATAAACTCAAGATGCTCCCTATGCTGGGCGATGTAGCCAAGTGGTTTCCTCGCAAGAGCAAGGAGCGCGGCGAGTGTCAGCAGGTTATATGGCGAGGCGAGGAGGCACGATTGAGCCGTTTGCCTATCCTTACATCTTGGCCATGTGATGGTGGTAGGTTTATAACCCTACCAATGGTCTCGACCGTCGACCCTGAGTCGGGCATTCCTAACCTCGGAATGTATCGTATGCAAATATTTGACGACCACACGACAGGTATGCACTGGCACCGCCATAAGACTGGCGCACGCCACTATGATGCTTATAAACGACTCGGAAAGCGTATGCCCGTAAGTGTAGCTATAGGTGGTGACCCGACATATAT
>CALGRZ010000090.1 GCA_937880705.1 uncultured Alistipes sp. | reverse complement strand
CAATCAGCCAATTTCTTGTCAGAAGGGGCATAATTTGGCGCCGATAAAGAGAAAGCCCGGATGGGACATACTATGCGTATTTCCCATTCGGGCTTTGGATTGAGGCGTCAAAGGACGCCCCTTTTCACGCCAAAGACTATGCGCCGAAGTTATCAAAGAGAATATTCTCCGCAGGAACTCCGAGGCTATCGAGGAGGTTTACTACCGACTGCGCCATCATCGGAGGACCGCACATAAGGTAGATGATACCCTCTGGCTCATCGTGCTGCTTGAGGTATGTCTCGTAGAGAACATTGTGAACAAAGCCTGCTACATAGGGTACGCCAGCCTTGTCTGCCTCAGGATCGGGACGGTCAAGTGCCAAGTGGAACTTGAAGTTGGGGAACTCCTTCTCGATCTGATAGTAGTCATCGAGGTAGAATGCCTCCTTGAGCGAACGAGCGCCATAGAAGAAGTTAACCTTACGGCCCGTCTTAAGGGTCTTGAAGAGGTGCATAATGTGTGAACGCATAGGCGCCATACCTGCACCACCACCGATGAATACAAGCTCCTGATCATCTGAAAGATTATCGGGAAGGAAGAACTCACCGAAGGGACCCGACATAATAATCTTGTCACCGGGCTTAAGCGAGTAGATGTACGACGAACATACACCGGGGTTAACATCCATAAAGCCACCCTTCTGGCGATCGAAGGGAGGAGTTGCGATACGCACATTGAGCTTGATGATATCGCCCTCAGCGGGGTAGGTAGCGCAAGAGTATGCACGCACCTGAGGCTCAGGGTTAACCATCTTGAGGTTGAAGACACCCATCTTCTCCCAATCCTCGCGATACTCAGGATCTACATCGATATCCTTGTAGTCAACGGTGATAGCGGGAACATCAATCTGGATGTAACCACCAGAACGGAAGTTGAGGTGCTCGCCCTCAGGAAGCTTAACAACGAACTCCTTGATAAAGGTAGCAACATTGTGGTTCGACACAACCTCGCACTCCCACTTCTTAATAGAGAGTACCGATGCGGGAACCTTAATCTGCATATCCTCCTTAACCTTAACCTGGCAGCCAAGGCGCCAGCCCTCGTTGATCTGACGGCGGTTGAAGAAGCCACGCTCGGTAGGCAAAATCTCGCCACCGCCCGAAACAACCTGGCACTTGCACTGACCGCAAGCACCCTTACCACCACAAGCCGAGGGGAGGAAGATACCCTGCTCAGAAAGTGTGTTGAGGAGGGTTGAGCCAGACTCTACCTCCAACACCTTGCCACCCTCGTTGATGTCAATCTTAACTGAACCCGACGAGGTAAGTTTTGCCTTCGCAAAGAGCAGCAATGCCACCAACACGAGTGTAACCACCATAAAGGCAGCTACCGCCCATAAAATAATGCTGAAATTCATATTCTTTACTCTTTTTAAAGGTTACAACTGAATACCAGAGAAGATCATAAATGCAATACCCATAAGACCTGTGATGATGAAGGCGATACCGGGGCCTTTCAAGGCAGCAGGAACATGTGAGTACTCAATCTTCTCGCGGATAGCCGCCATCATAACGATAGCCAACCACCAACCAATACCCGAGCCAAGGCCGTAGACGATAGAGTCACCAACATTGTTAATCTCGGTGCCCACCATCTGCTGCATAAAGAGCGAGCCACCCATGATGGCGCAGTTTACGGCGATAAGGGGCAAGAAGATACCCAACTGGTTGTAGAGCGAAGGTGAGAACTTCTCGACAATCATCTCCACCAACTGCACGAAGGCAGCGATAACGGCGATAAACAAGATGAACGACAAGAAGCTGAGGTCTACACCCTCGGCCAACGCATTGGGAGCCAATACATACTGGTTCAAGAGGTAGTTGAGGGGCACGGTCATAACCATAACGAAGGTTACGGCTGCACCAAGACCCAAAGCTGTCTTTACGCTCTTCGACACGGCAATGTAAGAACACATACCGAAGAAGAAGGCGAACACCATATTCTCGATAAGCATCGAGTTAATAAACAAAT
>CALGRZ010000089.1 GCA_937880705.1 uncultured Alistipes sp. | reverse complement strand
TTATCGCCCGTGAGAGCTATGCGGTAATAGCCTGTAATTGAGACGGATGCCGATAGCGAAGCGGTCGATGGCTGTGCTGCGAGGTCCGCCCCTTTTATGCGGTACGACATCTGTCCCAAGACGCCGAGGCGAAGGCTCGTCTCGGTGGAGTAGCCAGGACCGCCGATAAACGAGAAACGCACCCTCTTATCGTTTGCGGGTGCTGTGCCCGACAGATAATTAAGAACCCTTTGACCCGCTTTACCGCGCTTGTTTGCGCCTGTCGGGTCAAAGGGTGTATAGGTGTAACTTAGCGATGTCGTGTCGATGGTTGTGGTGGGGTAGTCTTGCGCCGACAATGTCCCCGCAAAGAGTGTTAGAAGGGCTACTATCAAACCTCGACGTGCCATCAGCCTAAGTGGTATGTGTGCCACACTTGGCGACCCGCTATCGAAGCGTGTCGGCAATCTTCAAGAACTCCTCTTGGTCAGCCTTCGAGAGTTCGCCCTTGTGGATATATACCAACTCGCCAGCCTTGTTTACGAGCATCAGCACGAAGTGGTCGTTACAGTCGCCCAGACGCCATGCGCTCGACAACCAGTGGTCGGGATCACACAGTATCGTAGCACCATTCTTTGCGGTACGGGCATCGGCAATCTGACGCACCAAACCGGGTGTAGGGATGCTGAAATCCTTGAGGTTTACAATGCCGAAACCCTCGATATTGGGGCCATACAAACGCTTCGTATTCTCGATAAAGGAGATAAACTCGTGGTTCTGCTTGGCCTTGTCGGGGTCTACATAGAAGATCAAGAGGTTCTTCTCGCCCCACCAGGGCATGCGGGCCTTCTGGGCATCGAGATTTTGCACCTCGACATTGCGCACCTTGCGGGGTAGGCTCTGCGCCTCGGCCTCGGCAGAGAACATCACCATGGCGGCGATAAGAAGTAAAAGAGTTTTCATCGTATCTCTATTGTTTTTGGGGTTGCTATTAATGTAAACGATGCAAAGATAGAAAAAATTATTCTATAGGCGTGACTTTTATCCATTTAGTTTTGGCCAAAAAAGAGTTCATTTCCACCCTTTTGCTCAAAGATTAAACGAAACCCGAAAATCTTTCAATCAATAATCTTTCGCGGTTCTGTAAAAAGTTCTATCTTTGCCAAAAATACCAAGCTATGAAGCAGCGAATACTCTTTGTATGCCTCGGAAACATCTGTCGTTCACCGGCTGCCGAGGCGATGTTACGGATGCTCATCGAGCGCAACGGCCTCTCCCACTGCGTTGAGGTCGACTCGGCGGGCACCTATGGCGGACACCGAGGCGAGCGTTCCGACGTGCGCATGAGGCGTGCGGCCTCGGCACGCGGCATACCCATGACCCATCTGGCACGCCAAGTGAGAGAGGAGGACTTCGAACTCTTCGACCGTGTCATCGCCATGGACGACAACAACTACGAGGCTCTCTTCCGCCTCGCACCCGACCGCGAGGCACAGAACAAAATTTTCCGTTTTCGCGAATACCTGCGACACCACCCCGATTGGTCCTACATCCCCGACCCCTACTACGAGGGACACGAGGGCTTCGAGCTGGTATTAGACCTTCTGGAGGATGGCTGCCAGACACTCATCGAGGAGATTAAGGCCGACATATAAGCATAGCCATAAACCACAAAAAGGGATGACTAAAAAGTAAATTAGCCATCCCCGTTTTTTTTGTTTGAGGTTGAATTAATACTGCTCCCTCTCGTTGGGGAAGTCGCGGCTCTTCACATCGTCAACATAGTGGCCCACAGCCTCCGAGATGGTTGTGCCAAGGTCGGCATAACGGCGTAAGAAGCGGGGTGAGAAGGCCTGTGTGATACCCAGCATGTCGTGCGCCACAAGCACCTGACCATCGGTCGCGCCACCGGCACCGATACCAATTGTGGGTATGTGCAACTCCTCCGACACACGTCTACCCAGCTCGGCGGGTATCTTCTCCAGCACCAGCGCGAAGCATCCCGCCTGCTCCAAGAGGTGGGCATCGCGCAACAACTTCTCGGCCTCGGCCTCATCCTTGGCTCGCACGTTGTACGTTCCGAACTTATGGATAGACTGGGGCATCAAGCCGAGGTGTCCCATAACGGGGATGCCTGCCGAGAGGATACGGTTTATAGACTCGATAACCTCCTCGCCGCCTTCGAGTTTCACGGCATCGGCCTCAGTCTCCTTCATTATGCGTACTGCCGAGTCAAGGGCGAGTTTCGAGTTACCCTGGTAGGTACCGAACGGAAGGTCGACAACGACCAATGCGCGTTGCACGGCACGCACCACCGACTTGGCATGGTAGATCATCATATCGAGGGTGATGGGTAGCGTAGTCTCATAACCGGCCATCACGTTGGCCGCCGAGTCGCCTACGAGTATCACGTCGACACCGGCCTTGTCAACAATCTTGGCCATCGAGTAGTCATACGAGGTGAGCATTGCAATCTTCTCGCCACGCTGCTTCATCTCGGTAAGGCGCAGTGTTGTCACCGCCCTAACTGTACTTTCAACTGACATAGTTTCTTGCGTTAAATATGCGTTTATTATGCAAATATACTACTACAAAACGACAATTCAAAATTTTGGGCCAGGATAACTCACCAACCCACACGAAATGTTATACCTCGCCCCACATTTTTCGTCTGCCTCGCCCGGCGGTGGCATAACTATGCGTAATAATTCTTCGATGCTGATTGTAAATCGCTTTTTTTTCTTAACTTTGCGCCCTAAAACTTTAATATAGGTATTTATGGCACTTATAGACGAGATCAGACGCCGCCGCACCTTTGCAGTCATCGCACACCCCGATGCCGGTAAGACCACACTCACCGAGAAGCTCCTGCTCTTCGGTGGTGCTATCCATGTTGCCGGCGCAGTGAAGAGCAACAAGATTAAGAAGGGTGCTACGTCGGACTTTATGGAGATTGAGCGTCAGCGAGGTATCTCGGTGGCTACATCGGTCATGGGCTTCGAGTACAAGGGTCTGAAGATCAACATCCTCGACACCCCGGGTCACGAGGACTTTGCCGAGGACACATACCGCACACTCACCGCCGTAGACTCGGTAATCATCGTCATCGATGGTGCCAAGGGTGTTGAGACACAGACACGTCGACTTATGGACGTATGTCGCATGCGCAACACCCCCGTGATGGTCTTTGTCAACAAGCTCGACCGCCCCTGCAAGGACCCCTTCGACCTGCTCGACGAGATCGAGCGCGAGCTCAAGATTCGTGTGCGACCCCTGGCCTTCCCCATCTCTTCGGGCGACACGTTCAAGGGTGTGTACAACATCTACGAGCACAACCTCTCGCTGTTCACCTCCGACGAGCGACAGACGGCCGATGCCTCAACAGTAGAGATCAACGACCTGACATCTACGGAGATAGACCACTACATAGGCGATAAGTTTGCCACGCAGCTGCGCGAAAACATCGACCTGGTGGAGGGTGTCTACGACGCCTTCGACCGCGAGCAGTACCTCTCGGGCGAGCTGGCACCCGTATTCTTCGGCTCGGCAGTCAACAACTTCGGCGTGCGCGAGTTGCTCGAGTGCTTCATCAACGTGGCACCCTCACCCCGCACAGCACCCACCGAGACACGCATCGTCGAGCCTCACGAGGAGAAGATGACGGGCTTCATCTTCAAGATACACGCCAACATGGACCCCAACCACCGCGACCGCATCGCCTTTATGAAGATATGCTCGGGTAGATTTGAGCGCAACAAGAACTACCTGCACGCCCGTAGTGGCAAGCAGCTCAAGTTCTCGTCACCCACAGCCTTTATGGCCGAGAAGAAGTCGGTCATCGACGAGGCCTTCCCCGGCGATATCGTAGGTCTGCACGACACGGGTACATTCATGATCGGCGACACCTTCACCGAGGGCGAGAAGCTCAAGTTCACGGGCATACCCTCGTTTGCCCCCGAGCACTTCCGCTACATCGAGAATGCCGACCCGATGAAGTTCAAGCAGCTGGCAAAGGGTATCGACCAGCTTATGGACGAGGGTGTGGCACAGCTCTTCACCTCGTCGCTCAACGGCCGTAAGATCATCGGCACGGTGGGCGCACTCCAGTTCGAGGTTATACAGTACCGTCTGGAGCATGAGTATGGTGCCAAGTGTCGCTGGGAGCCCATATCTATACACAAGGCGTGCTGGATAGAGTCCGACAATGAGGCACAGCTTGCCGACTTCAAGCGTCGTAAGCACACCAACATGGCCATCGACAAGCATGGCCGCGATGTATTCCTGGCCGACACGAGCTACGCTCTGGCACTGGCACAGGAGAACTTCAAGGATATTCGCTTTAAGTTCACCTCGGAGGTATAGGCCAACCAAAGGCTACGACCAACAAAAATAGGATGTCCCTGATGGAACATCCTATTTTTGTTGACCTTTGGCTTTCGAGCCCTTAGAGCGTGCTCTTTGACTCTGCCGCAACCTCCTTGCTCACCTTCGTAACCAGACCCTGAAGCACCGTGCCGGGGCCTACCTCCGTGAACTCGGTAACGCCGTCCTGGATCATCTTCTCGACGATCTGTGTCCAACGCACGGGGGCTGTGAGCTGTGCGATAAGGTTCTTCTTAATCGTCTCGGCATCGGTATAGGGCTGTGCATCAACATTCTGATATACGGGGCAGACGGGCGTCATAAACTTCGCCTCGGCAATAGCTGCCTCGAGCTCCTGACGTGCAGGCTCCATCAAGGGCGAGTGGAAGGCACCACCCACAGGCAGACGCAGCGCACGACGTGCACCTGCCTCCTTAAGCTTAACACAGGCGGCATCCACAGCCTCATCCGCACCAGAGATAACCAGCTGGCCGGGGCAGTTGTAGTTAGCACCCACAACCACGCCATCTATCGAGGCGCACACCTCCTCAACTATCTTATCGTCGAGACCCAGCACGGCAGCCATACCACCGGGCTGCTGCTCGCAGCACCTCTGCATAGCCATGGCGCGCTTCGACACCAGCCTCAAGCCATCCTCAAACGAGAGAGCACCTGCCACAACGAGTGCCGAGAACTCACCGAGCGAGTGGCCGGCAACAGCATCGGGCTTAACGCCGAGAGCCTTGGCCAAGATCACCGAGTGGAGGAATACGGCGGGCTGCGTAACCTTGGTCTGCTTCAGATCCTCGGGCGTACCCTCAAACATAAGATCCGTGATGCGGAAACCGAGAATCTCGTTAGCCTGCTCGAACATAGCCTTTGCCTCGGGAACATTGTCGTAGATGTCCTTACCCATTCCTACGGCCTGCGAACCCTGGCCGGGAAAAACGTATGCGTGTTTCATATCTCAAAGAATAAAATTTGTTTCACTTCGTAGCCGCAAAGGTAGACATTATTTCCAAAATAGCAAAATGCCCCGAAACCGAAGTTCCGAGGCATAGCTCACAAACACCCTGGACACGTTAGAAGAGATATTGGTACTCCAACTGATCCACATAGCCCTCGGGGGTATAGATCCACTCGCGCTTGTGGGCACAACGCTCAAAGCCGCACTCCTCGAAGAGTGCTACGCTGGCTGTGTTGTCGGCCGCGATGGTGGCCCACACCTGCCTTACGCCCAGCACCTCACGGCCATAGCGCATAACGGCCTCCACAGCCTCGCGGGCATAGCCCCTGCGTCGGTGCTCCGCAGCATAGATCATCACGCCGACACCAAAGCGACGGTTCTGCGGATCGAAGTCACAGATGTCGACCGTGCCCACGGCTACACCCTCCACCTCGACCACCAGACGCATCTGGCGCGTGGCGTATATGTCGAAGCTCTGCTCCTGGATGAAGCACATCAGCCTCTCGCGCGACAGCGGAGCCAGCGTGCCACTGACCCTCCATAGCGCAGGGTCGTTCTCCCAGAGGTAGAGCAGCTCCACATCCAGAGGCTCCAGAGCCCTCAACCGACATCTATCACTCTGCAGCTGCATCCCCTACAAGCCGATTATATGGTTACGGATGAGCATCGCAACACCCCAGGCGTTGGCACTATCCGACATCTTCGACACACGGAACTTGGTATCTTTATATACGAGGTTGAGCGAATATTTGTTCGTCGACGACTTCAGTGGCAGCATCAGATACTCGCCCGCCATGGCCAGGTTACCGCCCACGATAACAGTCTCGGGGTTGAAGGTGTTGATCAGGAAGGCCACGGCCTTGCCCACCTTCTCGCCCGCCTCCTCGATAAGCTCGATGGCGAGGTTGTCATCGTTGCGCGCCGCAGCGATAATGTCGTTGATGTGTATGGTCTCGCCACGGTCATACATCTCGCGCAGGTGGGTGTTGACACCATTCTTGATCAGCTCCACAATCTTATTCTCGATGGCTATACCCGACACCTCGGTCTCCAGACAGCCCTTCTTGCCACAGGCACATATAATCTCGTTGTCGAAGAAGGGTATGTGACCAAACTCACCGGCAAAGCCATTCTTGCCGTAGTAGAGCTTGCCGTCGATGACAATACCGATGGCCACGCCACGACCCATGTGCAGGTAGAGCACGTTGCTCTCGCTCTTCGACTTACCCGTCGTGTACTCCGCATAGCAGCGCGCGCGGGTATCGTTCTCTAATAGTACGCGTATGCCTATGCGCGAGGAGATGAGGTCGCGCAACGACTCCTCACTCGAGGTGAAGTACTTGTAGGAGCGACCCGTCTCGGGGTTTACACGGCCTACAATCGAGACACCCACACCCAGCAGCTTCTCGCGGTCCACACCGCACTCTGCAACAAAGGCCTCGATATTCTGACATATACGCTCCAAGCACTGGGGACGATCCACCAGCTCGAAGCTCGAGTCGGTGCGCTCGCTGATTACGTTATTCTGCAGATCGGTCACAACGTAGGTCATGTGGTCACGACCCACATTCACACCCGCAAAGTATATTGCCGAGTTGGCCAGACCAAAGACATTGGGGCGACGGCCACCCGGGGTCTCCACCTTGCCCAGGTCGTTGACAATATGGTCGTCCACGAGCTCCTGCACGAGCTTGGTCATCGTGGGCACACTTATATGTAACTCGCGCGTGAGTTCCGAGAGGGTGCTCTCGCCGTTGAGTGCCATGTAGGCGATAATGTTGCGCTTGATGATATTGTTCTTGTGGGTGATGCCCTTCATGCTCTCGTTGGCATCAATATTAAAAAACTTGGCAAGTGATGTCATAACCTTCGCAAACTATTAATTGGTTATGCAAATATAATAAATTTTTTGAATAAATAACATAGTTTTTACGAAATTTTTATAAACAAATTTATAAATAGCGGGCATGTGAGGGCTCACGCGCAAGGGACAATGGGCTATTGTGCGGGCGATATGGGGTTATGGCCGCGCTACGAGGGGCTACCCTACTCATTGATAGATACATTTTTGTGCAATTATTCTTGGGTAAGTATTGCTCGTTAGAAAAAAAGTATTATCTTTGCGCCCGAATTAAGTACTTAATTATAACAAAAAGACGAAAATGAAAAAGGGTATTCATCCGGAGAATTATCGTTTAGTGGCGTTCAAGGATATGTCGAACGACCACGTGTTTTTGTGCAGGTCCGCCGTTTCGACAAAGGAGACCATCGAGGTGAACGGCGAAACCTATCCCGTGTATAAGATGGAAATCTCTAACACATCTCACCCCTTCTACACAGGTAAGATGAAGTTGGTAGACACCGCCGGTCGTGTGGATAAGTTTATGAGCCGTTACGCAAAGCGCTACGATAAGAAGAACAAGTAGTAGACTTGTTACTCCCAGAACGAAGAGCTGCACCTCGGAAGAGTTGCAGCTCTTTTTTTTCGCCCGATACTTGGCAAAATCGTTTTTTTGTACTAACTTTGCGCTGATATGGGCACGCGCATAGCCCTGTATCAAACGGGGTGGGTCGACCAACATAGTGAAAGTGTACCCCTCCCGAGTAAGTGTATTAACCAATTAGCAAGAACTATGGACGATGGCTATCACTCCGAAAATAACAGCTGTGTCGTATCTCAATACGATACCCTTCGTCTATGGTCTTCAGCATGCCGATAATCTGCATGCCGAGTTGCTGTTGGCTCCACCTGCCGACTGCGCTCGCAACTATATCGAAGGCAGGGCAGATATCGCTCTTCTACCCTCGGCGGTAGTTCCCCAACTCAAAGATACCACCATCATCACCGACTACTGCATCGGTGCCGTAGGCCCTGTGCGCACCGTGACGGTGATGTCCAACGAGCCTATCGGCTCGGCAAAGCGTATATGGCTCGACAGCCACTCGCGCACCTCGGTGCAGCTGTGTGGCTACCTGGCCGCCAACAAGTGGCACATAAATCCCGAGTGGCGACACCTCTCGGACTACTCCATTGTCGACAACCCCGAGGAGGGTGATGCCTTCCTGCTTATCGGCGACAAGGTCTTCGGCTACGAGGGTCGCTTCCGCTACTGCTACGACCTGGCCACCGAGTGGCGCGCCATCACATCGCTACCCTTCGCCTTTGCCGTATGGGTGGCACGCAAAGGTGTGTCGTATGAGGTGACCGACGCCCTGCAACACGCCCTCACCTTCGGTGTGGAGCATATCTGGGAGGCTGTCATAGAGTCATCCTACATGGGCACGGACAACGGCCTGACGGCCTACGACTACCTCACTCGCAACATCGACTTTATCCTTGACGAGGAGAAACATAAGGCACTTAAGAAGTTCTGGGATGCCGGTCTGAAGGTAACGCCCCGATCCTATTAAAGAAGCCGTAAGACCTCGGTCGTGCGACTTCTTACCTCCGATTTTGTGACACCTGATTGTTGGTGTGTCACACTTAAAAGCCCGCGTGGGCAAAGTTGAATAATAAAGAATAAAACTTTTGGAGGAGATATGATTACCATCTATCTTAAGCAATACAACAAGATTATACGCAATGCCGATCCCGACCTCTTCGACGAGCTTGGCTTCGACGACATCCTCTGGATCGACCTCCTGGACCCCTCTATCAAGGAGCAGAAGGCCGTCGAGAACTTCATGGAGTTGAGCCTCCAGACACGCC
>CALGRZ010000088.1 GCA_937880705.1 uncultured Alistipes sp. | reverse complement strand
TTTACGGTCGAAGATGTGAATGATGCCGTGGCGCAGGGGGTGCCGTTCCGCGACGCCTATCGTGAGGTGGGTATGCGAGTGCAGAATGGCACCTACGAGCACGACGGCCGCTCGCTTAATCACACCCACGAGGGCAGTATCGGCAATCTCTGTTTGGAGCAGATTGTGGCGAAATTCGAGCGTCATAAATTTGACTATGCCGAGGCGTTGAAGGCCGAGAGCAAACTTATGGAGTAGAACTATGGCTCTGATGCAACAAGGGCTTGTCTAAAACTAATTAGACAAGCCCTTTGTTTGTTGTAATGGTAATGGTATGATTCTAATCCAGCAGGGCCTCCACGCCTAAACGATAGGAGTCCAGTCCGAAGCCCATAATCGAGCCTTTGGCAACAGGAGCAATCATCGAAATATGGCGGAACTCCTCGCGCGCAAGAATCGACGATATATGCACCTCGACAACGGGTGTTGCAATCGCCGCTATGGCATCACGTATCACTACCGAGGTGTGCGTATAGCCTCCTGCGTTGAGTACCACGCCGTCGTACTTGCCGTCGGCAGCTTGCAGCTGATTGACCAATTCGCCCTCGATATTGGACTGGAAGTAGTCCAAGCTATGCTCCGAGTAACGTGCGCGAAGAGCTTCGAGATACTCCTCGAAGCTCTTGTTGCCGTAAATCTCGGGTTGGCGACGCCCCAAAAGGTTGAGGTTCGCACCGTTGATAATTAACAATTTCATTATTTAGTACTCCTTGGCCTTCGTCTCGCCCTTCAACACACGAAGTGCATTCTCGGCCAGAGACTCCAGCTCGTTCTCACCGGGGTAGATCTTGATGGGTGCGAGGAACTTACAGTAGTCGATGATAACCTCGTTCACGCAGTCATTCCATGCGATACCGCCAGTGAGCAGGATGGCGTCAACCTTGCCCTTGAGGACAACGGCCATCTCGCCAATCCACTTCGAAACGGTGTAGGCCATGGTGTCGAGCATGAAGCGAGCCTCCTTATCACCCGAGGCAGCGCGTACCTCGTTGAGCTCCTGCACGTTGTTGCAGTTGACATGGTCAACCAGACCACCCTTACCTGCCAAGAGCTTCTTGATCTCGCCCTTGTCGTACTTGCCCGAGAAGCAGAGGTCTACCAGATCACCTGCGGGCAGGGTACCTGCGCGCTCGGGAGCGATAGGACCGTCACCATCCAGAGCATTGTTCGTATCCACAACGCGACCCTGCAAGTGTGCCGATACCGAGATACCGCCACCCATGTGTACCACCACCAGGTTGAGCTCCTCATAGGGGCGACCCACCTCCGCAGCATAGCGGCGGGCAATGGCCTTCTGGTTCAGGGCGTGGAAGATAGAACGACGAGGCAGCTCCTTGATACCGCTCACGCGAGCCATATCCTGCAACTC
The DNA here is from genome assembly GCA_937880705.1 of uncultured Alistipes sp. The sequence goes on along the minus strand of CALGRZ010000088.1, from coordinate 5,822 downwards.
GTCAACAACAACAGGATCAGCGATATAGGCCTCAACACCTGCTGCATCGGCTATGCGACGTGCAATCAGAGCACCGAGGTTGCTGGCGTGCTGACGCTTGGGTGCCGACAGGTCGGCAATCATGCTCTCGCCAACGCGGTAAACACCGCCCTCGATGGGACGCATAAGGCCGCCACGACCGATAACTGCATCGAGGCTCTTGATGTCGATACCATCAGCCTTCAATGCGTCGAGGATGATCTCCAGACGCCAGTCGAGCTGGTCGGCAACAGAGGCAAAGCGTGCAATCTCCTCGGCCGAGTGGCTCAACTTCAGGGTCTGCACCTGCTCCAGGTCGTGGAACAGAGCAACCTTCGTACTTGTCGAGCCGGGGTTAATGGTTAAAATCTTATATGCCATTATTTTTAAAGTTTTTGCGGGTTGTGTAAGCCTTATTATTTTGCTGACAAGCAAGCCAAAGCGATCGAGTAGAGCTTGGTCTTGGTGGTATCACCACGCGAGGTCAACACGCAAGGAGCGGTAGGACCGGCAACCATAGCTGCAAGCTCGGCACCACCGAACTTCGAGCAGGCCTTGAAGAATACGTTACCACTCTCGAGGTTGGGGAACAACAGACAGTCTGCATCACCGGCAACGGGGCCCTCGAGCTTCTTAATCTTAACGCTCTCCTCGTCGATAGCAACATCCAGTGCCAAAGGACCCTGGAACAAGCCCTTGCCAAGCTCACCGGCAGCACCCAGCTCACCAAGCTCCTTGGCCTCAACCGAGCTAACTACCTTGGGCAGAAGCTGCTCCGAAGGGGCGATGAAGGCCATCTTGGGGCACTCTACGCCGAGGTTGTTGGCGATCTCGAGCAGGTACTTTGCAATCTGCTTCTTCTGGTCGAGGGTGGGGCAAGGCAGCACGGCTACGTCGCTTACTACCAACAGCTTGTGGTATGCGGGGATCTCCAATACGGTAACGTGGCTAAGGGTAGTACCTGCGGGAAGCAGACCCCACTCCTTGTTCAAGATACCGCGCATGTACTTATCCGTAGGAACAACGCCCTTCATAAGTACGTCGTACTCACCATTGTGAACAGCCTTAACAGCGATCTCAACAGCCTTAACGTCCTCCTTCTCCTCGATGATATGATACTGGCTCATATCTACGCCCTCGGCCTCGCAAGACTTCTTGATCTCCTCGGGGTCACCCACGAGGGTTACCTCTGCCAAGCCAGCCTTGATAGCCATATCGGTAGCACCGATAGAGTGTGTATCCTGGCCGTAAGCCACAATCATCTTCTTCTTGCCACGAGCAACCGCTGCAGCAACGATTTCATCCAAATGCTTAATCATAGTTTTAAGGTTTTATTCTTTTGTTATAGTTCTGTCGTAACTTATCTGTCGTAACTTAACTGTCGTGTCTATCGACTTATCTGTTGACTTAAAAACAGAGGGGCGACCCACTATTTTGTCAGACGATAGGTATCCTTGGCGATAACCAGCTCCTCGTCGGTGCAGATAACTGCAGCCTTAACGCGCGAGCCCTCGGCCGTGATCTCGTAGTCGGTGCCACGCTTACCACGGTTGCGCACAGCGTCAAACTCGATACCCATGAACTCCATGTTCTTGAGCACATACTCACGCAACTCGGGCGAGTTCTCGCCAACACCACCGGTGAAGACAACCAGGTCGACGCCACCCATCTCGGCAGCATACTCACCCACGAACTTCTTAACGCGGTTGAAGTACATGTCGCGAGCTATGATAGCGCGCTCGTTACCCTCGTCATAGGCTGCATCGATATCACGCATATCGCTCGATATGCCGGTAAGACCCTGAACACCCGAACGCTTGTTGAGCATGGCATCCAGCTCCTTATACGACATACCCTCCTTCTCGGCAACGTAGGTAGCTGCGCTGACATCCATCTGGCCGGCACGAGTACCCATCACCAGACCATCCAGCGGGGTGAAGCCCATCGACGTATCGAAAGACTTGCCGTTGAGAACAGCCGTCACCGAAGCACCATTACCGATGTGGCAGGTCACAATCTTCGACTTCTCGAAGTCCAGACCAAACATCTCGGCACCTACGCGGGCAACAAACTTGTGGCTGGTACCATGGAAACCATACTTGCGCACGCGATACTTCTCATAGTACTCGTAAGGCATGGCGTAGAGGTAGTTGATGGCGGGGATGGTGTGGTGGAACGAGGTGTCGAATACGGCTACCTGCTTGATGCCGGGCAGCACCTTCTCCATCGAGAGAATACCCTCCAGGTTTGCAGGGTTGTGCAGCGGAGCGATAGAGTACAGCGACTCGATCTTCGCCTTAACCTCATCGTCAACCAGACAGCTATCGTGGAAGAACTCACCACCATGAGCTACACGGTGACCGGCAGCCTTAAGCTCGTCGAGCGACTTGATAACACCATGCTCGGGGTGTGTCAGGGCGTCGAGCACAAGGCGGATACCTGTTGTGTGGTCGGGAATGGGGCAGTGAAGTTCGAACTTATCCTTACCCTGGGGTTTGTGGGTCAGGTCACCCTCGGCCAGACCAATACGCTCGACCAAACCTTTGGCCAACAGCGTCTGCGATGCCTCTACAACGTCCAATACCTGGTACTTGATCGATGAGCTACCGCAGTTGAGTACTAAAATTACCATTTTGTTGAGATTTATTTATTGTTAATGATTATTAGCGAGTGTCTCAAAAACGTAACAAAGTTATAAAATTTTATGCGAGTTTCCAACCCTTTTTACACTTTTTTTACACATTGCATATCTGCGCACCTCTTCGCCTCGATGTTTTATAGCTATTCACCGTACACAATTGGTCAAATGTCGAGATGTGATTATGACCACATTTGGACATAAGAGGAACACCCAACCAAATTGACCGAACAAAAACTCCACAAAACACTCTTCTCTTTGAAAAAGTTTTGTTATCTTTGCGCTGATTCGTGCATGTGCGCACGATGTGAACCTTAAACTTTGTAAGCGATGGCTACTGAAAAATCTATTCTTGCGGCTCCCGCGGAGCCTGTCGGCACAACAGCCGAAGATACGCAGACGACTACCACACCTAACGAGGCCTTGGAGCCCGTAACATCAACCATGAGCGAGACATTTGCCGACGAGGAGGCAGCCCTCGCTGCCGATGAGGCCGGTCTCGACATTGGCGAGGAGACCGCCGAAGAGGAGGACTCAACCGCTGTCATCAACGACAACATCACCTCGATGAGCGAGGCGGAGTTGGTGGCACTCTTCGCCTCGAAGATTGAGTCGGAGCCGGTGCAGACACTGCGCCCCGTAGTCGAAGCCATCAAGATAGCATTCTACAAGCAGCACCGCCTCAAGGTGGAGAACGAGCGCAAGGCATTTCTCGAGGCCGGCGGCCAGGAGGAGGCCTTCACACCCACTCCCGATGCCGACGAGCAGCGTTTCAAGGAGCTCTTCGCCATCTACCGCGAGCATCGCGACAAGCATATTGCCGAGATGGAGGCCAACAAGGAGCAGAACCTCAAGACGAAGCTCGCCATCATCGAGGAGCTCAAGGAGCTGATCAACTCCGACGAGACGATGAACAACACCTTCACCCGCTTCCGTGAGCTGCAGCAGCAGTGGCGCGACACGGGTCTGGTGCCCCAGGCCAATGTCAAGGATCTGTGGGAGACCTACAACCTCCACGTCGAGAACTTCTACAACTACATCAAGATAAACAAGGAGCTGCGCGACCTCGACCTTAAGAAGAACTACGAGGTCAAGCTCACGCTCTGCGAGCAGGCCGAGGCCCTGGCCCTCGAGCAGCAGGTCGTAGAGGCCTTCCGCAAGCTGCAGAAGCTCCACGACGAGTGGCGCGAGACAGGCCCCGTGGCGCAGGAGTTCAAGGAGACGCTGTGGGAGCGTTTCAAGGAGGCTTCGAGCCGCATCAACAAGCGTCATCAGGAGCACTTCGAGAGCCTCAAGGCCGAGCAGATGAAGAACCTCGCACTGAAGAGCGAGCTCTGCCAGAAGACCGAGGCGTTGGCCGAGCAGCCTCTGCTCACACGCAAGGAGTGGAACAAGGCCAGCGACGAGTTGCTCGAGATACAGAAGGTGTGGAAGACCATCGGCTATGCACCCAAGAAGGACAACAACCGTATATATGAGCGTTTCCGTGCAGCATGCGACAAGTTCTTCGAGCATAAGCGTGAGTTCTACGCCGGCCAGAAGAGCGAGATGGAGCACAACCTTGCCCTCAAGCAGGAGCTTGTCGAGCAGGCCGAGGCACTCTCAATGTCGGAGGACTGGAAGCATGCTACCGACGAGCTGCTCAAGTTGCAGGCGCGCTGGAAGGAGACGGGCCCTGTGGCACGTCGCCACTCGGACAACATCTGGAAGCGTTTCCGTGCCGCATGCGACAAGTTCTTCGAGCGCAAGGCAGCACACTTCTCGTCTATCGACTCGGAGTACGAGCAGAACCTCCAGCTGAAGCGTGCCCTCATCGAGGAGATGCGCCAGGCAGACATCAAGGCCGGCGGCTTCGAGGCTGTCAAGGAGTTCCAGCGTCGCTGGAGCCAGATAGGCTTCGTGCCCATCAAGCACAAGGATGCCTTGCAGAAGGAGTACAAGGCCGTAGTTGACGAGATGTTCCGCACGCTGCGCTCAACGGAGCGTGACCGCTCGATGAGCCGTTTCAAGGAGCGCGTATCCAACATGAAGGGTGGCTCGCAGCTGCGCTCGGAGCGTGAGCGTCTCTACAACAAGGTGCGCCAGATGGAGCAGGACATCGCCCTCTTGGAGAACAACATCGGCTTCTTCTCGAAGTCGAAGAATGCCGAGGCTCTCATCGCCGACGTGCGCGAGAAGATCGAACGCTCGAAGCGCGAGATGGCAGAACTCATCGAAAAGGTTAAACTTATTGACGAGGAGGCCAACAAATAGTTGTCCGAGGCACAATTTTCTAATGAGCCGTGAGTTTGTTTGGGTGTCTTCACCCGACAACTCATCAGAAGGAGTTTAAGAATGAAGAAAAATACAATACTATGAAACTGTCTAAACCAAAGTACATTTTCGTGACAGGAGGCGTTGCCTCGTCACTGGGTAAGGGTATCATATCGGCATCTATCGCACGTCTGTTGCAGGCGCGTGGCTACTCTGTAACCATCCAGAAGCTCGACCCCTATATTAACGTCGATCCAGGTACGCTCAACCCCTACGAGCACGGCGAGTGCTACGTTACCGAAGATGGCACCGAGACCGACCTCGACCTTGGACACTACGAGCGCTTTACATCAATACAGACCACCAAGAACAATAACGTTACCACAGGTAAAATCTACCAGTGCGTTATCGAGAAGGAGCGTAGCGGTGAGTTCTTGGGTAAGACCGTACAGGTTGTTCCCCACATCACCGACGAGATTAAGCGTCGCGTTCAGCTGCTTGGCGCTACCAAGAAGTACGACGTCATCATCACAGAGATTGGTGGCACGGTGGGCGACATCGAGTCGTTGCCCTTTATCGAGTCGGTACGTCAGCTTCGCTACCAGCTTGGCTACCATAACACCGTTCTTGTGCACCTCACGCTTATCCCATACATGGCGGCATCGGGTGAGCTTAAGACTAAGCCTACGCAGCACTCCGTTAAGGAGCTCTTGTCGTATGGTTTGCAGCCCGACGTGCTTGTGCTACGCTCGGAGCACGACCTAAGCCAGGACATTCGTCGTAAGGTGGCTCTGTTCTGCAACGTTACGCCCGAGGCTGTTGTTCAGTCTATCGACGTGCCTACAATCTACGAGGTGCCCCTACGTATGCACGAGCAGAACCTCGATGGTGTGCTTCTGGAGAAGCTCGGCTT
>CALGRZ010000087.1 GCA_937880705.1 uncultured Alistipes sp. | reverse complement strand
CTATTCAGTCCTATCAAGTCCTACTAATCCTATCAAGTCCTACTGACTGCGCCACTCACTACCCACTGCGCCCCGACCCTCGCCCACAAAAAAACCGCCTAACATGTTGATGTTAAGCGGTGTTGCGGCATCTGCTATAAGCCGAGTTCTGTACCCCTCCCGAGGGAGTGGCCTCTATCATTTATCTACGACCACAATCACTTGTGGCCTCTAGCAACCTACCCCCCGACATTGGACGAGCAACCCTTAATTGTCGGTATACATGGTCTTGCAACCCACGAGGCGCACTGCCGAGGAGTATTGCTACCCTCGCGGTGGGCTCTTACCCCGCCTTTTCACCCTTACCTCTTGCGAGGCGGTCATTCTCTGTTACGCTACTACACCCTCACGAATGTCAAGCCGTTAACTTGCGTGGTGCTCTGCGTTGCTCGGACTTTCCTCCCCCACCCTACGGTGGCAGCGATAGAGCGCAAATGCGCGACAAAGATACAAAAATTTTCCAATATAGCACAACACACCAAGATCTATTACCTGAATATTGTGCATAGGAGATACCTCACATTGTTTGATAACACTCACAAATTGCCCGATTTGCTAAATAAAGCGTATGAATAGATACTCTTTTATATTTTTTTAGTATCTTTGTCAAGATATATATATAAAATAGGTATAGACAAAGATGAACTATATTCACATATATATTGTCCTGGCAGCCCTCATATTTATGGTCTGGATGCTCATCCGCGATAAGCTGCGTCCCGGACTGCTGCTCTTCTCGGTTGTTGTGATATTCATCTGCACAGGTGTACTCACACCCGAGGAGGCTCTCGCAGGCTTCTCAAACAAGGGCATGATAACCGTAGCACTGCTCTTCCTCGTCAGCGAGGGTGTACGTCGCTCGGATGCGCTGGGAGCAATAATGAAGCGAATATTCCCATCAAAGGAGCGCAGCTCGATACGCCGAGGCTATCTCTACATCATGGGCGTGGTGGCCTCGGCCTCGGCATTTCTGAACAACACCCCGATAGTGGTAATCTTCATACCCCATATCAAGCAGTGGGCAAAGCGCGTAGGTCTGCCACTTAAAAAGTTCCTCATACCCCTCTCCTATGCCGCCATACTGGGTGGTATGTGTACCCTTATAGGCACCTCGACAAACCTTGTGGTACATGGCCTGATGCTCGAGGCGGGCTACGAGGGCTTCTCGATGTTCGAGCTTGGCAAGGTGGGCGGCATCATAGCTATCGCCGGCATAGCATATATCGTTCTGCTGGGCGATAAGCGTCTGCCCGACGACAGCCCCGAGAGGGAGAACACCAGCACAAGTGGCTCGTCGCCACATATCGTCGAGGCGGTGATAGGCCCCCGCTTCCCGGGTATCAACAAGGAGCCCGGCGAGTTTGACTTCAAGAGCCACTTCAATGCCGACATACTGCAACTGCGCCGTAAGGGTGTGCCCATCAATGACATAGCAAACATACGTTTCCGCGAGGGTGATGCTCTGGTGCTCTCCGCCGACGAGCAGTTTATACAGACGTGGGGCGACTCGAGTGTCTTCCTGCTGCTCTCGAACGATGCCGACCACACGCCGAAGTGCCCCACATGGAAGAAGTGGTTCACCCTATCGCTGCTGGTCGTGATGATCGGCGGTGCTACGCTGGGCGACACAGCCTTCATGAAGGAGTTGGTGCCCGGCATGAGCTTCGACATGTTCTTCTGGGCATGTGTCGTAACCGTCATCATGGCCTTTGCCAACATCATACCCCCGAAGAAGTACACCAAGTTCATAACCTGGGATATACTTATCACCATCGCCTCGGCACTTGCCATAAGTCAGGCGATGACCAAGTCGGGATTGGCCGACTGGGTGGCAGGTGGCCTGTTAAACATCGCCAACGACGTGCCACCGATCGTAATCATGGCGATATTGTATATCGTCACCAACCTTATCACGGAGCTGATCACGAACAACGCTGCTGCGGCCTTCGCCTTCCCCATTGCTATGTCGGCAGCAACGCAGCTCGGCGTAGACCCCATGCCCTTCTTCGTGGCTATCAGCATCGCCGCATCGTGCAGCTTCTCATCGCCCATAGGCTACCAGACAAATATGATCGTGCAGGGTATCGGAGGTTACACCTTCCGCGACTTCCTGCGCATAGGTCTGCCGATGAACATCCTGGCCTTCATCATCGCCACGATCTTCATCCCTATATTCTGGCCCTTTTAGTGTATAGCATGATTAACCCCAAAAACATACCATAGTGAACAGCCAACACAACATACACCCAATCTTCGACCGCATGGAGTCCCGGGAGGACAAGGAGCGGCAGCTACAGCAGCATGGCCTGACGGTGTGGTTCACGGGCCTCTCGGGCTCGGGCAAGAGCACCATAGCCATAGCCCTGGAGCGTAGGCTCTCGGCCATGGGCATCCTCTGCCGCATCCTCGATGGCGACAACGTGCGCATGGGCATCAACCGCGGCCTCGGTTTCTCGGAGGAGGATCGCCGCGAGAACATACGCCGCATCGCCGAGGTGTCGAAGCTCTTCACCCAGACAGGCGTGGTCATCCTCGCAGCCTTCGTCTCCCCCACAAACGAGCTGCGTCGACTGGCCGAGGAGATAATCACCCCCGAGGACTTTGCCGAGATATACGTTGCCACGCCTCTGGAGGAGTGCGAGCGACGCGACGTCAAGGGCCTATATGCCAAGGCACGACGTGGCGAGATAGGTAACTTCACCGGCATATCGGCACCCTTCGAGGAGCCCGCATCGCCGGCACTGCGCATCGACACCACATCTATGACGGTAGAGCAGGCCGTAGAGCGTGTGCTCGAAGTAATCATTAACCGAATTAAACTTTAAGCTATGTCATACTCATTGAGTCATCTGAAGGCTCTCGAAGCAGAGTCGATACATATCATCCGTGAGGTGGCGGCCGAGTTCCGCAACCCCGTGATGCTCTACTCCATAGGCAAGGACTCCTCGGTGATGGTGCGCCTCGCCGAGAAGGCCTTTGCTCCGGGCAAGGTGCCCTTTCCGCTGATGCACATCGACTCGATGTGGAAGTTCAGGGAGATGGTCGAGTTCCGCGACCGCTACGCCCGCGAGCACAACTGGAACCTCATCGTGGAGTACAACAAGAGGGCTTACGAGGAGGGCGTTGGCCCCTTCACACACGGCAGCAAGGTGCACACCGACCTGATGAAGACACAGGCGCTGCTTCAGGCACTGAAGAAGCATGGCTTCGACGCCGCCTTTGGTGGTGCACGCCGCGACGAGGAGAAGAGCCGCGCCAAGGAGCGTATATTCTCCTTCAGAAACGAGTTCCAGCAGTGGGATCCCAAGAACCAGCGTCCCGAGCTGTGGGATGTCTACAACACCCGCATAAACCAGGGCGAGAGCATCCGCGTCTTCCCCCTCTCGAACTGGACCGAGCTCGACGTATGGCAGTACATACGCATGGAGAAGATACCCATCGTACCGCTCTACTACGCCAAGGAGCGACCCATAGTAGAGATCGACGGCAACCTCATCATGGCCGATGACGACCGCATGCCTCTGGAGCTGCGCGAGAGGGCTGTGATGCGCAAGGTGCGCTTCCGCACCCTCGGCTGCTACCCCCTGACGGGTGCCATAGACTCCGAGGCCGACACCATCGAGAAGATCGTCGAGGAGATGATGACAACGACAAAGTCGGAGCGTACAACGCGCGTCATAGACTTCGACCAGGAGGGAAGCATGGAGCAGAAGAAGCGCGAGGGATACTTCTAAACGTAGAACAAGTAAAGAGCAACTATCATGGCATTAAGCATTGAAGAATACTTGGCACAAGACGAGCGCAAGGACCTCTTGCGCCTACTTACGGCAGGCTCGGTAGATGATGGCAAATCGACACTCATCGGACGTCTGCTCTTCGACAGCAAACGACTCTACGAAGACCAGCTGCAGGCCCTGGAGCGCGACAGCAAGCGTGTGGGCAACGCCGGCGACTGCATAGACTACGCACTACTGTGCGACGGCCTGAAGGCCGAGCGCGAGCAGGGCATAACCATCGACGTGGCGTACCGCTACTTCTCGACAAATCGTCGTAAGTTCATCATCGCCGACACCCCGGGACACGAGCAGTACACCCGCAACATGATCACCGGAGGCTCGACAGCCAACCTGGCCATCATCCTTGTCGATGCACGTCAGGGCGTCGTAACACAGACACGTCGCCACAGCTACATAGTCTCCCTTCTGGGCATCCGCCACCTGGTGCTGGCCGTAAACAAGATGGATCTGGTGGAGTTCAGCCAGGAGCGTTTCGACAGCATCGTCAACGACTACAAGGAGTGGCTTGCAACGCAGCAGATCGTAATTCCCGACCTGCAGTGCATACCCCTCTCGGCACTCGAGGGCGACAACGTCGTGGAGCATAGCGCACGCACACCCTGGTACGAGGGCCCCTCATTGATGGAGTACCTCGAGACCGTGCCCATAGACCAGGATATCAACATGCACTCGCTGCGCTACCCTGTGCAGTATGTGTTGCGCCCCAACCTCGACTTCCGCGGCTTCGCCGGCAAGATCTCTTCGGGCGTGGTGAAGGTGGGCGACGAGGTGATGGCCCTGCCGTCGGGTAAGCGTTCGCGCGTGAAGCAGATCGTAACCTACGATGGCGATCTTGAGGAGGCCTTCGCACCACAATCCGTGACCCTCACCCTGGAGGATGAGATAGACCTGTCGCGTGGCGACATGCTTGTACACCCCGACGATCAGCCCATGGTGGGTCACCACCTGCGTGCCATGATGGTGTGGATGGACGAGCAGCCCATGGATATGTCAAAGTCGTTCTACCTGAAGCACACGACAAATACCACCCGTGCCCACATCACCGCGGTGGAGTACCGCGTAGATATAAACACGGGCACGAAGCTCCCCACCGAGGGCATGCGTCTTAACGAGATTGCCGAAGTACGCATCACCACAGCCTCAACGCTGATGTTTGACCGCTATGGCGAGAACCGACAGACGGGAGCCTTTGTGGTCATCGACCCTGTGACGAACTTCACCTCGGCCGTCGGCATGATCATCGACGAGGCCGAGGCCTCGGCCATCGCTGCGGCCACCACCATTCGCCTCTCGGAGTATGGCGTGGAGCCCGAGCACTGGGATGCTGTCGAGGAGTTCTGCAAGCAGCTCTCAAAGCGCAACGGCATAACCATTGAGTGTCTTAAGCAGTAGCGCGTATGGGAATACTAAACTTCGAGAAGCTGCCCGTCAGCACCCTGGTGGGTGCCGACCGCAACACCTATGACCGTGTCATGGAGGGTGTAACCCACGAGGATGGCTATCGACGTAAGATAGCCACCACGAAGTTCGTGCAACGACTGCTCTCGCCCCTCTACCGCTGGAACAGCCGTGCCTACGAGCGCACGCAGAAGGACCCTATGCCGGCACCGGTATTTATCATCGGTCACTGGCGCAGTGGCACCACATACCTGCACAACATCCTCACGCAGGACGAACGCTTTGGCTACTGCACAACCTACCAGACGGTCTTCCCGCACGTCATGCTGCGTGGCTACGGACTCTTCCGTCAGGTGGTCAAGCTCTTCATGCCCTCGACACGCGCCACAGATAAGATGGAGCTGGGTGTGGACATACCCCAGGAGGAGGAGATCGCCCTCTCGAACATGACCCCCATAGCCCACTACCACTTCCTCACGCTGCCACGACGCATGGACTACTACCGCGACTATGGCCTACTGCTCGACTCTCTCACGCCCGCCGAGCGAGAGGAGTTCAAGGCCGCCATGGATAAGCTCGTGCGCATATCGCTCAACGTGCAGCACAAGGAGCGTTTCCTCTCGAAGAACCCTCCGCACACGGCACGCATAAGCACCCTGCTGGAGCTGTGGCCCGATGCCAAGTTTATCTACCTGGTGCGCAACCCCTACACCGTCATCCGCTCGACATGCGACTTCTTCCGTCGCACGGCATGCTCAACAACACTGCAACACTTCGATGAGGAGCACTTCGAAGAGGAGGTGCTCAAGAACTATAAGGCTCTGGTGGAGCGTTACGAGCGCGACAAGGGGCTTATCCCCGAGGGCAACCTCATCGAGATACGCTTCGAGGATGTCGAGGCCGACCCCATAGCTGCCACCGAGCGCATATACAAGGAGCTGTCGCTGGGCGACTTCGAGGCTGTACGCCCGCGTGTCGAGGCATACGCCGGCAAGAAGCGAGGCCACAAGAAGAACTCCTACAAATACGACGACCACATCGTCAAGCTCGTCAACAAGTGGTGCAAGGCCACCCTCGACAGGTGGAACTATGAGCTGTAGGCTACAGCCTCGTGCCACACATAGCCGACAACAGCGAGGCCCGAGGGTATGCACCCCCGGGCCTCGCCCTTGATATACTTACATTACTTGGTTTAGCGAACGTAGATCACATAGTCGTGCGGCTCGAGAGCGACGCTATGCTCCGATGAGAGTGTCACGCTCTGGCCCGTGAGCAGGTTCTGCCACTGGCCCGCAGCGGGAATATTGACCTTGGTGGTAGAGGCTGCAGCCGTGAAGTTAGCCACGACGATGACATTATCCATAACCAACGTCTTACCCGACATGTGACTATCGCTGACGTTGAGCGTGTGCACCTTCACATTGTCCTCTGCGTAAATCTCCTCGTGCGAGGTACGCCAGCTGATAATCTTCGACAAAGCGTCGTAGATAGCCCTGCGGTCGGCGTTGTCGTAGTAGTCCCAACGGATAGGCTTGCGGTGGGTGCGGTACTCATCGCCCGTGCCGAGAACGCCATCCTCGTTCATGTTGATCGAGAAGTCGTAGCCCAGCTCACCAAACTGCCACATCATGCGGGGATAGGGCAGCAGGAAGTGGAAGGCGTAGACAGCCTGCAGACGCTTCGAGATTGCTGACCAGTCGCCCATGACCCATGTCTGACCATGCGTGATGGCCTTATATGCGATGCGCTCCTCGTCGTGAGTCTCGATATTGTTGATACGGCCACGCTTGTAGCCCGAGAAGTTAGACTGGTTGCCGGCGCGGGTAACGCTCTGGAGCTTGGCCTGTGCGGGCTTCGCACCATCCTCCATGACATAGATCTTCATGGTCTCGGGGTTGAAGTAGAAGTCGTACTTGACACCTGCCGTAGCATTCATCGTAACATTGGCTGTGCCCGTGAGTGCGATCTCGGTGCCCAGATTGTAGCGTGTCGAGGCACTTGCAACGCCATACGACGTATCCCAATTGCGGTTCTTGCGCACCTTGAAAGCGCAACCCTCCTTATTGGCATCGGCAAAGATGACATCCTCGGCCACGAAGTAGCCATCCTTCTGCACGAAGGCGATGTCGTTGCTCCAGTTATTGTTCTGGAAGTCACCCATAAGGCCCCAGAAGCCATCTATCGAGCCATCGTCGTACCAGCCCATGACGCTCTCACCATAGCCGCCCATGGCACCATTATTCCAGCACAGACCGCCCACCTTATCGTAGAGCTCATCCTCCTCCGACTGGTCGCAGAAGTGCTCAAAGATGATATAGGCATCGGGCTCAACCTCGCGGATGGCGTTGGCATAGTCCGAGAGGATGCCGATACGCTCTGCGCTATAACCGCTTGCATCGTAGTTCGAGGGGTTCTGCACAAAGCCCTTGGTGAGGTCGAAGCGGAAGCCGTCGACGTTGTACTCCTCCAACCAGAACTGAAGCACATCGCGGAAGTATGAGCGGGTCTTCGGGTAGAGGTGGTTGAAGTCGTGGAAGACGCTGAAGTTGTGCGTTGCCGTGACGTTGAAGAAGGGGTTGTCGGCAGCTGTGCAGTTCGAGCCCGCATTCCACCACATCTTGGCATAGGGGAACTGACCCGTGGCGTGGTTAAAGACCACGTCGAGGATCACGGCGATGCCGCGCTTATGGCACTCGTCGATGAAACGCTTGTATGCATCCTTCGTACCGTAGGCCTTATCGGCTGCGAAGAAGAAGCAGGGATTGTAGCCCCACGAATCGTTACCGTCGAACTCCTGAATAGGCATCAGCTCGATGGCGTTGATACCCAGCTCATCGAGATAGTCAAGCTTGGCTGTCACCGCATCGATAGAACGCTCGGTGGTGAAGTCACGCACCAGCAGCTCATAGATAGCCAGCGAGTTCTCGGCGGGGCGGTCAAAGTCGCTCACCTGCCACTGATACTCGGCCTCGCCATACGAGAATACCGACACCACATCCGTAGTGTACTCCGCGGGGTATGCCTTAAGGTTGGGATATACCGATGCATCGATCCACTTATCGTTCCAGGGGTCGAGGATCTTCTCCGAGTAGGGGTCACCCACACGCACCTCGCCATTGACCAGATACTGGTAACCATACTCAACACCGCTCTCGAGGCCCTCAACCGTAGTCCAGAAGTAGTCGCCATCGCGCTTCATAAGGTAGTCATTCGAGGGCTTATAGTCGTTGAACTCACCCAGCAGCACCACGCTCTGCTTGCCCGGGGCGTAGAGCACGAAGGTGGCATCTGCACCCTCGACCGTCACGCCATCCTCGGCACCTGCGGGACGTGTAGCCTGCTCGGTAGCACCCAACACGGCGATAGAGATGCTCTTCTCGACACTCTGGCTACCATCCGTAGCCACAGCCTTGAAGACCACATCTTCGGCAACCATAGCCTCGAACGTATAGTTCAGCGTAGTCTCCGAGGTGGTAGCCACCTGCTCGTCGTTCTTGTAGAGGGTCACCGACGTAGCTTCCTGCTGCTTAACCTGTACCTCGCAGCTATCGCCCACCTGAAGCGTACCGGTGGCGGACGTGCCACCTTCCTGCCCCTAAATACCATCCAGGGCAAGCGACTCCAGGAAAATGGCCTGGAAAGCTGCCGGGGCTTTGTGGGAATTGCCTCCCAGTTGGTGAGCTTTGAAGAAAAATACAGAG
>CALGRZ010000086.1 GCA_937880705.1 uncultured Alistipes sp. | reverse complement strand
TATCTCTTCCTATCTCTTCCTATCTCTTCCTATCTCTTCCTATCTCTTCCTATTCAGTCCCATCTCTTCCTACCCCCCCCCACCAACACACACAAAAAAACTCCCCCACCCTTGCGGGCAGAGGAGCTATCTTTTAGGTTAGCAGCTCGACGATTAGAGAGCGTTAACGTGCAGAGCCAAAGAGCTCTTCAGGTTAGCAGCCTTGTTCTTGTGGATGATGTTGTGCTTTGCGAGCTTATCCAGCATAGAGCTTACCTTGGGCAGCAGAGCCTCGGCTGCAGCACGCTCGTTAGTGTTACGCAGTGCCTTAACGGCGTTACGAGCGGTCTTGTGATACAGACGGTTGTGAGCACGCTTGGTTGCTGTCTGACGAATTCTCTTCTGTGATGACTTGTGGTTTGCCATAGTTTCTTTAGTTTTTTATTTTTTACTTTTTATGTCCTTAACTTATGTGCCCTCGGTGGACACCCCAAACGGCCGTGGCCGCCTTCGGATAGGCCGTAGCCCGCTCCTAAAACTCTATTTACCGCAAGCACTACTCCGCAGAGTAACGCCCCAAGTGCAGCCCATAGCAGAGTCGAACTGCTCTTTCAAGAATGAAAATCTTGCGTCCTAACCGATAGACGAATGGGCCAATCCACTAATAGTCACTTTTAAAGTGAGCAATTTAGCGGTGCGAAGGTACGCAAAATTTTTTATATGGCAAAATCTTTTCCAAAAAAATGGGGTCATCGCCCCAAAAAGTGTCGCTCACTACACGCGATTTAGGCGTAGGGACTGTGTATGAGCATCAAAGGTGACGTGTCGGCTGTCGAACAACCGCTCGATAAGACCCGAGAGCACCATCTCCTGCGTTGGCATATAGCGCAGCGCGGGGCTCTCCACAAGGGCGATGTTATCGGCCAGCGAGAGGGCGATGTCGAGCTCGTGCGTCGAGAAGATGATGCACTTGTTGCACTCGTGCGCCAGACGTTGCAGCAGCGTGCACAGCTCATAGCGGTTGGGCAGGTCGAGGAAGGCCGTGGGCTCGTCGAGGAGTATCACGGGGGTGTCCTGCGCCAGGGCGCGGGCAATCATCACACGCTGGCACTCGCCATCCGACAGCGTATCGACATACCGCTCGGCGAGGTCGGCGATGCCCACTATGGCGATAGCCTCCTCCACCTTGCGATGGTCATCACGGCAGAGCCTGCCCGACCAGTTGGTGTAGGGGGCACGGCCTATGGCCACCAGCTCACGCGCCGTGAGCGACTCCACATCGACGCGCTCGGTGTTGACAAAGGCCACACGACGTGCTATCTCGAGCGAGTTGAAGGTGGCAAGGGGCCTGTGCTCGAGGAGTATCTCACCACCCTGCACACCCCCCAGCGAGGCCATGGCGCGCAGCAGCGTGGACTTACCCGTGCCGTTACGTCCCAGCAGGGCAGTCATCTCGCCACACCTAAAGTGCGCCGAGGCACCCTCGATAAGGGTTCTCTGCCCGAAGGCGAGGCGTATGTTCTCAAGCTCTATCATCGGCGGTTACGGTTACGGATTACAACGATAATGATGATGGGTATGCCCAGCAACGACGTCACGGTGTTTATAGGCAGCATCACGCCACCACGCGCAACGATGTCCGTGGCAAGGCAGCAGAGCAGCATCGCCACAGCACCCCACAGCATCGAGGCGGGCATCAGCAGACGGTGGTCGGCCGTGCGGAAGGTCATGCGCGCCAGGTGGGGCATGGCCAAGCCTATGAAGCCCACAGGGCCACAGAAGGCCGTTATGGTACCTGCCAGGAGTGTCGTGGAGAGGAAGATGGCCGTGCGTGCCACCCCGACACGCAGACCCATGGTGCGGGCGTAGCTCTCGCCCAAGAGCAGCATGTTGAGAGGCTTGACAACGGCGATGGCAAGCACCTGTCCGACGACAACCACGGGGATGAGCAGCCTGAGATCCTCGGCCGTGACCGTAGAGAGCGAGCCCATGGTCCACACTACAAAGGCCTTGAGCGACTCCTCGGTACCCATATATTGGAGTATGCCCACGACGGCCGATATTGCCGAGCCGAGCATCATGCCGAGGATGAGTATCACGCTGATATTCTTTATCTTGCGCGACAGGAACATCACCAGCACAAGTATCGCTGCCGAGCCTATCCACGCCATACCCGTGAGGCCGAGGCGCGCAAGCCACGACGACATGCCACCCATCATGGGCAGTGCCAGCGTGAAGAGTGCCACGCCGAGGCTCGCACCCGAGTTGATACCCAGCACATAGGGGCCGGCGAGGGGGTTGCGGAAGAGCGTCTGCATCTGAAGGCCACTCGCGGCGAGGGCCATGCCGGCAAACGCAGCCACCAGCACCTTGGGCAGGCGCAACTCGTTGACTATCACGCGGTACTCCTCGGTCGTGGTGCCTCCCGTGAGGGCTGCCCACACATCGGCAAGAGGCACATTGGTCGTACCCGTGAGCAGGTCACCCACGGCCAGTGCCACCAGGCTTATGCCCAGCACCGCAAAGAGGAGGTATCGTGCATAGCTCTTCATGTCAGTTCAGCTGCTTAAAGTAGTAAAGCTCGCTCGGCGAGCCGGTGAATATGTGTCGTAGGTCGCGCAGCACCTTGTCGGGGTACACTATGGCCGACTCCCAGAAGTCGCTGCCCCCCGCCTCGGTCTGGCGACGGTTGTTGTTGTAGACAGCACCGCGACGCACCACCTCCATATCTGCAAAGGCGGGTGCTGCGGCGCGCAGCTCGTCGAGGCTTCGGCACTGCCCCACGTTGAGCCACACATCGGCCCTGCGTACCAGGGTGTAGGCCTCCTCGAGGCTTATGCCCACCGAGCCCTCCGTGGTGTTGCGACCGGCGTAGATGTAGCTGCCTCCGGCATCCTCGACAAGGCGTACCATGTAGCTCTCGTCCGAGGGCATGTACCACACATCCTGATAGGGTATGTTGAGCATCACACGGGGTCGCGCACCATCAACCACAACAGCCTCGCGCTCCGCCTCGTAACGCTCCACGATGGCCTCGAAGCACTCCTCACCGCGCTCACGGCAGCCCACGATCTCCGCCACGGCAACCAGCCACTCGGCCTTGCCCAGGGGCGACTGCTCGGTGTAGTCACCTAAATATATATAAGGTATGCCCAGCTCACGGAGCTTGGCCGTCACTGCGGTATTCTCTGCCGAGACACCATAGAGTAGCACCACGTCGGCACGCAGCATCACCATGGCCTCGAAGTCGAGGCTCGAGTCGTAGCCCACATCCTTGACCTTGTCGTTGAGCCTCACGCGCTCGTTCATCACATACTGCTTGCCCGACACCCCCACCACGGCATCCACCTCGCCGAGGGCCTCGAGCATCGCTATATGGCTTGTTGACATGCACACCACGCGCTCGGCAGCACCCACGATATGCTGACCGCGGTAGCCACGCGCCGAGGCCTCGTCACGGAATATGGCCAGCGTCTGCTCCACAACGGCCTCACCCTGCCATGGGCGCACCACGCGCAGCAGCCTATTACCCCTGCCATCGGCCTCGATACGGAAGCCTCGGGCATATTCGGGGTTGTAGTCCACCTGCTCGAAGGAGTTCTCGAGGGTAGCACGTTCACCGCCACAACCCACACATACACAGAGCATTAGCGCAGCAACAAGATATTTTACCAACAAATTCATAGCACAAAGTTACATTTTTTTTAAGATTAATTTGCATAATTCAAAAAAATGTTATTATCTTTGCACTCGCAAAACCAGTACGGGATGTAGCTCAGCCCGGTTAGAGTACACGTCTGGGGGGCGTGTTGTCGCAAGTTCGAATCTTGTCATCCCGACAAAGCTGAGTAAGCCGAGGTCCTCAATCGAAAGATTGGGGATCTTTTTTTGTGTTCGTGTGGGTGGTGGTGGGGGGGGTGCGGGAGGCGCGGTCAGTAGGACTTAATAGGATTAGTAGGACTCAATAGGACTTGATAGGATAAGCGCGGGCGACATTTATCCGGTGACGGCCTGCTATCCCCAAACTCACTAAATTCCCTATCTCTTCCTATCTCTTCCTATTTCTTCCTATCTCTTCCTATTTTAGCGCAGTCAGTAGGACTTGATAGGATTAGTAGGACTCAATAGGACTTGATAGGATAGCGCGGGCGACATTTATCCGGTGACGGCCTACTATCCCTAAATACCCTATCTCTTCCTATCTCTTCCTATCTCTTCCTATTTCTTCCTATTTAGTCCTATCTCTTCCTATTTAGTCCTATCTCTTCCTATCCCGCTCGGGCAAAGACAACAAAAAAAGCGGTTGATTATTCAACCGCTTCGCTAAATCGTTGTGGGAGCTGAGGGATTCGAACCCCCGACCCTCTGCTTGTAAGGCAGATGCTCTGAACCAGCTGAGCTAAGCTCCCGTTTTGTTAAGGCTCGGGACTGCAAAGGTAAACATTATTTTTCCTCTGTGCAAATTTTTCGCCTCTTTTTTTGCTCTCTTTGTCGAGAGTCTAACACTCTGTAGAGATAAAATCCCGCCTGCACGGCGGGATTTATATTGGTTTACTTCGCACAGCAAGGGTAGTCCTCTTCGTCGTATTTGAATACCGACTCGAACTCTCTTCGTGCCTCTGCCCCCTCAATACGGCATTTATACTTGTATGTGTAAGGTGCTATGCAACGGTTTGGCCACTTACCATCAATCATCATAATACCATCCGTGTAAGATATAACCTTAATTGTATTTACCGCATATTTCTCACCCAAGTCCTCGGCAATAAGAGTGATTGTTGCAGTTGCCGCATCATAGCTCCACTGCCAAGTATCATACAATGTATTAGGGTGTCCCTCTGTATAGGCTAACTGGCAATTGGCGAGCATTGAGTATCCTAATTTGCAAGTCCCATCCTTATAGAACGCAACGCTACCACCCAAACCAAAGTCTCCCATT
>CALGRZ010000085.1 GCA_937880705.1 uncultured Alistipes sp. | reverse complement strand
TTATCCATCTTATTGATAGCAAAGACCATGGGCACACCCGCTGCCGAGGCGTGGTTGATAGCCTCCACGGTCTGGGGCATCACGCTGTCGTCGGCAGCCACGATGATGATGGCCACGTCGGTCATCTTGGCACCACGCGCACGCATGGCGGTGAAGGCCTCGTGACCGGGGGTATCGAGGAAGGTGATCTTCTGGCCGTTGAGCTCCACCGAGTAGGCACCGATGTGCTGGGTGATACCACCCGCCTCACCTGCCGTGACGTTAGTCTTACGGATATTATCCAGCAGCGACGTCTTACCGTGGTCAACGTGACCCATCACCGTAACCACGGGGGGACGTGCCATCAGGTCATCCTCGCTGTCGGCATCGGTCTCGATAGCCTCCTGGATCTCTACCGACACAAACTCTACGGTGAAGCCGAACTCCTCGGCTACGACCACCAGAGCCTCGGCGTCGAGACGCTGGTTGATAGAGACCATAAGGCCGAGGTTCATACATGCCGAGATGACCTCCATGGGCGAGACATTCATCATGGTAGCCAGCTCACTCACGGTCACAAACTCGGTAACCTTGAGTACGCTGCGCTCCATCTCCTCGCGCTCGATCTCCTCGTTCATGCGCTCACGAACCTCCTCGCGCTTCTCCTTACGATATTTAGCACCCTTCGACTTGGTACCCTTGGCCGTAAGACGTGCCAGGGTATCCTTAATCTGCTTCTGTACCTCCTCGTCCGATACCTCGGGGCGTACCACGGGCTTGGGCTGCTGCTTCTGCTTCTTGTTCTTCTTGCCGGCATTGGCCTGCTGCTGATTGGCCTGGTTGTGACCCTGCTGGTTCTGGTTGCCACCCTTCTGTGCACCCTTATCCTTCTGGCCACCACTCTTGCCGGCCTTGGCTACGTCGACCTTCTCCTTATCCAGACGCTTGCGCTTGTGCTTGCCTCCGGGGACCATGTTCGACACATCCATCGTACCGAGGATCTTGGGGCCACCCAGCATCTCAACCTGGGGACGGAAGACGCTGTCGCGCTTGGGCTCCTCCACCGAGGGTGTCTCCACCTCGGGCTTGGGCTCGGCAACAACCTTGGGTGCCTCCACCACAGGCTTGGGCTCGGCAACGACCTTGGGAGCCTCCACCACGGGCTTGGGCTCCACGTTTTTAGGCTCTGCGGGCTTCTCCTGGGGCTTCTTGCCGTCGAGGTCTATCTTACCCAAGATCTTGGGGCCACGCACCTCATCCTTCACGCTGATGACGTTGCTCTTCACCACCAGCTCCTCCTCATCCTCTTGCGACTTCTGACCCTGCGAGGCGATGCTCACCGTCTGCTTCTGCTGGATACGCTCGCGCACATTGTTGCGCTCGTTACCCGACTGACGGTTACCACCAAACTCCTTCTCCAGGGCGGCATATACCTCGGGTGTCACGGGCGACGAGGGCGAGCAGTCGCTCTGCAAGCCCTTGCGCTGGAGAAAGTCGGCCAACGTATTGAAACCCACCTTAAACTCCTTGGCAACCTGTATAAGCCTTATCTTTTTGTTGTTATCCATTAATTCTTCGCGTTAAATCGTTATCTACCCTACTACTCAAACTCTGCCTTAAGGATGGCTACCACAGCCTCGGCCTGCTCCAACTCCAGGTCGGCACGCTGGGCAATCTCCTCGATGGGCAGCTCCAATACGCTCTTGGCAGTGTCACAGCCGGCACCCTTGAGGGCGTCGATGATCCAGCCCTCGATCTCGTCGGCAAACTCGGTGAGTGCAACATCCTCCTCCTCGATCTCACGGTATACGTCGATGTCGTAGCCTGTGAGCATCTTCGACAGGCGGATGTTAAGGCCACCCTTACCGATAGCCAGCGACACCTCCTCGGGCTTGAGATATACCGAGGCTGTCTTCTTCTCCTCGTCGATGGTTATTGACGATATCTTCGCGGGGTTGAGCGAACGCTGAATCATCAGCGAGGTATTTGCCGTGTAGTTCACCACGTCGATATTCTCGTTGCGCAGCTCCTTCACGATGGTGTAGATACGCGAGCCCTTCATACCCACACATGCACCTACGGGGTCGATGCGGTCGTCGTACGACTCTACGGCCACCTTGGCACGCTCACCGGGGATGCGGGCAATCTTCTTGATGGTGATCAGACCATCGTAGATCTCGGGTACCTCCTGCTCGAAGAGACGCTCAAGGAACTGGTTGTCGGTACGCGAGAGGATGATGCGGGGCTGGTTGTTGTTCATCTC
>CALGRZ010000084.1 GCA_937880705.1 uncultured Alistipes sp. | reverse complement strand
AAGGTGAGGGGCGCACAAAGATGTCGGGGTTGTGGCAGATGCTCTCCATACGGGTCTTATCGCCAAGGATCGAGCCACCGCTACGCTCCGACGAGGGGTCGATGGCAAGCACCGCGAGCTTGTGGCGAAGCGATGTTACCATATTGCCTACGGCCTCGATAAAGCTCGACTTACCGGCACCGGGCACACCTGTGATGCCGATGCGTACCGACCTACCCGAGTGGGGCAGGCACCTCTCGATGATCTCCTGTGCTTGGGCATAGTGCGTGGGGTTGTTGCTCTCGATAAGGGTGATCGCCTGTGCCAGGATGGTGATGTTGCCGGCGAGAATACCGTCGACATACTCATCCGTTGAGAGCTCACGACGCTTGCGGCGCACGAAGTAGGGGTTGACAACGGGCTTGTCCTCAACACCCTCGGTGACGGCGAGGGCACTATCGTGGTGCATGTCGAGATACTCTTTCTCGTAGTGCTCTATCTTTGTAAATGACATCGTTACGGGTATTTTATTTATTGGTTATCGTTCTGATGGTGGCCTCGGTGAGTTGGGCTATTGTGCCAAACCACTGCACCCTGCGACGCTTCGTGTCGAAGACCACTCCAAAGGGTACATACTCCACGCCAAAGGCCTTGAAGGTGCGGTGTTCGTTGTCGAAGGCCACGGTGGTGTTGCTGTCGACATAGCGCGCCAGAGCATCCTGCTCGTTGCTGCGCTGCTCGGGTGTGAGCAGCACCACGGCCATGGTGTCGCTGAAGCTGTCGGCCAGAGCGTTGAAGCTCTCGAGGGCTGCAACGCAGGGCAGGCTCTCGGAGTGGATGAAGACCAGGCAGACATACTCATGCTCGATAAGTCCCAATTCGGGACCCATCGCCGAGTGGACGTTGATGTTGGGCAGACGTCCGCCAAGTGTGATGTTCTGGGCCTCGGCAGAGGTCATGAGCATCATCATCAGCGAGGCAATAGCGAGCAGTCGTTTCATGTCGGTTCAATATTAATACGCGAAGTTAACGAAAATTTACTAAACAGCAATCTCCAAACTCTCTTTTTTTGCAGTTAGGTGTCATTAATCGAGAAAAAGTTGAGAGAAAACGTAGAACTCTAATTAAATAAAGGTAGATGTGCAAAAAAAGAGCCGAAAATATTTCGCCATTTCAAAAAGTTGGAGTAACTTTGGGTGATTTTTGGGACACTCGAAGGAGTGTGATTTTTATAAAAAAATATTAAGTTAAACTTTATAAAAACTAAACATTATGAAAGTATCACACATTGAGCACCTCGGTATCGCTGTAAACAGCCTTGAGGAGGCAATTCCCTACTGGGAGAACGTATTGGGTCTGAAGTGTTACGCTATCGAGGAGGTAGCTGACCAGAAGGTTAAGACCGCATTCTTCATGCTTGGCCAGACCAAGATCGAGCTTTTGGAGCCCACCTCACCCGAGTCAACCATTGCAAAGTACATCGAGAATAAGGGTATCGGTATCCACCACATGGCTCTCGCTTGCGAGAACATCGAGGAGCAGCTCGCTGACGCCGAGGCTCACGGCATCCGTCTTATCGACAAGACTCCCCGCAAGGGCGCCGAGGGTCTGACCATCGCATTCCTGCACCCCAAGTCAACTCAGGGTATCCTCACCGAGCTCTGCGAGAACAAGAACAAATAATCGAACGTAAGTTATAAACCAAAAAATAGACAAAATTTATGAGCGAGATTCAGAAAGCCATAGAAAAACTTATGGATAACCGCCAGACAGCTCGTATGGGTGGTGGTCAGAAGGCTATCGATAAGCAGCACGAGAAGGGCAAGTACACAGCCCGTGAGCGTATCGCTATGCTGTTGGACGAGGGTAGCTTCGAGGAGTTCGACATGTTCGTTACTCACCGTTGCTACGACTTCGGCATGGACGCAAAGCACACCTTTGGTGATGGCGTTGTAACAGGTTACGGTACCATCGCAGGTCGTCTGGTGTATGTATTTGCACAGGACTTCACTGTGACTGCAGGTTCGTTGTCTATCTCTTTGGCCGACAAGATCTGTAAGGTTATGGATATGGCTGTTCGCAATGGTGCTCCCTGCATCGGTCTTAACGACTCGGGTGGTGCTCGTATCCAGGAGGGTGTAAACGCTCTGGCCGGTTATGCCAACATCTTCCAGCGCAACGTGATGGCTTCGGGTGTTATCCCCCAGATTTCGGCTATCTTCGGTCCCTGCGCAGGTGGTGCC
>CALGRZ010000083.1 GCA_937880705.1 uncultured Alistipes sp. | reverse complement strand
CCTTGTCATACCAGAGTGCGTCTCCGTTTGCAGGATTGACACCGGCATAGCGGTTGACGTAGAACTCACCTACGGAGTGGCCCACGACGAGCTTGGTGCTGGTCGACGAGAGCTCATACTCGTTGAGGCCGTTGTATAGCTCCGTAATCTTGTTATGGTTATACGAGGCGTTGGCCGAGAGACTCCACACGAAGTCGCGGATGCGCAACACATCGACATTGAGCGACAGCTCGACACCGCGGTTGACCATCGCTCCGATGTTATCCCAGCGGAAGCCCTCGCCCTTGTCGGCATACGACACAGGCACGGACATGAGCATATCGGTGGTGAGCTTGTTGTAGAACTCCACATCGAGGTTGATGCGCGACAGCAAGCCGAGGTGTAGTGCGAGGTTTGTTGTCCAGAGCTTCTCCCAGCCGAGGTGAGGGTTGCCACTCTGCATGGGGTAGATACCCGAGTTGTCGTTGTAGTTGGCACCGCCACCCACCAGCGCAAGGTGGTCATAGTTGGGTATCGAGGAGTTGCCCGAGGTACCGGTGCTGAAGGCTATCTGGGCGTTGGTGAGCCATCCGGCATCGCTTAAGAAGCTCTCCTTGCGCATATTCCACATAAGACCCACCGACCAGAAGGCGGCCCAGCGGCCACTCTTGCCGAAGCGTGACGAGGCATCGGTGCGCACCGAGAAGTCGGCGTAGTAGCGGTCGTCGTAGCTATACTCTCCACGTCCGAAGAACGATAGGTAGCTGTAGGCACTCGACGAGTCGCTCCACGTCTGTGCGCGTGTTCCCGACGATATGGTGGTGAGGAAGTCGTTGTTCTGACCGCGTGTGATGACCTGGAAACCTTCGGTGTAGTAGTCAACACCCTCCTGGCCGACCATGAAGTTGAGCGAGTGCAGGTCGCGGAGCGTGGTGCGGTAGTTTATGGTGTTTGTGATGGTGAGGTTGATGGTGTTGTACGAGGCACGACCCGCAGCACCAATGTTGTTGTTGGGCGTGTAGCTCGGCATCGACTGCATGAAGGCGGTCGAGTTGGTGTAGTCGGCACCAAACTGTGAGCGTATGGTGAGCCTCTCGATGGGTGTCACCTCGGCAAATACCGTCGTGAGCACCTTGTACTTCTTGTTCACCTGGCGGTTGTTCTCCATCCACTCCATGGGGTTCTGTCCCGTGCCCTTCCACGAGCCATCCCTCTCCGAGGCTATTGTGCCATCCTCACGGTAGGGGTTCCAGTAGGGTAGCATGAAGCGGCTGGCAGAGATGGGCGAGTAGAGGGCATATTCGCCATCTTCGGCCTGCTGCACCTGCTCGTAGACAGCCATGGTGTTGGTGCCGAGGCGCAGCCAGCTTGAGGCCCTCACGTCGGCATTGGCGCGTATGTTGTAGCGACGGAAGGTCGAGCCTTGGGCGATGCCGTCCTGGTCGTAGAACGAGCCCGAAACGTAGTAGTTCATCCTCTCCGTGGCACGGCTCACCGACAGGTCGTAGCTCTGCAACAGGGCGCGGTCGTTGAATACGGCATCCAGCCAGTTGACGTTGGTCTGGCGCAGCAGGTCGTAGTTCTTGCCCGTGTCGAGGCCTATCTCCTGCTCGAAGAGTATGCGCTCGTCGGTATTCATCAGCGACCAGTTGCCATGAGCCAGCTGCGATATGCCGAGCTGTGTGCGGAAGGTCACCTTGGCGGTGTCCATAGCCGTACCGCGCTTGGTGGTGATGACCACAACACCATTTGCGGCGCGAGCACCATATATCGACGATGAGGATGCATCCTTGAGTACCGACACCGATTCGATGTCCGAGGGCGATATGGCGTTGAAGTCGGAACTTGAGATGGGTACGCCGTCGAGGATAAATAGCGGCGCAGTGCCCGAGTTTATCGAGTTGGTACCTCGTATCTGGAACGATGCCGCCTCCGAGGGCTCACCCGAGTTGGAGAGCACCATGAGGCCAGGGCTCTGGCCCTGAAGTGCCTGGTCGAAGCCGGCCGCAGGAACACTCTCCAGCTTGTCGGCCTTGACCGTAGATACGGAGCCCGCGATGGTGCCCTTCTTTCTTACGCCATAGGCAACCACCACAACCTCGTCGACAACCTGCGTGTCGCTCTGCATCACCACGTCGTGCTCAATGGCGGTAGCACCTGCGGGGATAGTCCACTCCACGGTGGTGAAGCCGATGTATTGGTAGAGTAGCGTGGTACCCTCCTCGGCCGTGATGGTGTAGGAGCCGTCAAGCGAGGTGGTGACACCCGTCGTAGGGCCCGAGATGACGCTCACGCCGATAAGCGGCATGCCATCCTCGGCCGACGTGACAACGCCCGAGACCGTCACACGCTGCTGCGCCACTGCGGGGAGTGCACATAGCAGCAGGATAACTGCCGTGAATAGTTTTTTTGTTAAATGCTTCATTAAGGATATCTCTATTTTTCGTGTTTCCTATGCAAATATATGTAAAAGTGTTGAGACTCACAAATATGTATTAACATATTTTGTGTCGCTGCATAATACACTTGTATATTTATTCGTTTGAAGTAAGGGTAATATGGTTATTTTTCGGTGCGACGCGGGAGTTTTGAGAAGAGTCCCGGTGGTGAAAAATATATCAATATGTAATGTGCTGTATCAAAGCATATTATAAGAATATTGTGCAAAAAAAAGTACGATTGGCAAAAAAATATTTGCGCGTAAAGAAATTTTGTATTATCTTTGCACTCGCAAATAAGGCAAATGGGTCACTGACCATTTAACGATACATCGCGGGGTAGAGCAGTTGGCAGCTCGTCGGGCTCATA
>CALGRZ010000082.1 GCA_937880705.1 uncultured Alistipes sp. | reverse complement strand
CAGGGGGCGGTGTGGGCGCGGGGCGCGGGGGCGAGGGGCAGGGGGGCGGAGGCAGGGGGCGCGGGGCGCGGGGCGCAGTCGATAGGACTTTGCGCAGTCGATAGGACTGAATAGGACTTAATAGGACTTAATAGGATTAAGCGCGGCCGACATTTAGCCGGTAGCAACCTGCTATCCCTATTTCTTCCTATTTCTTCCTATTTCTTCCTATTAAGTCCTATTTCTTCCTATCACGCTCTACTCGTCCTATCACGCCCTACTTGCTCTGCGAGATCAGAGCTGACGGAGCGACGGGAAGAGCATGCAGAGCTGCGCCATAAGCGACTCCATATCGAAGTCCTCGCGCAGAATAAGCAGAATGGTATTGTCGCCGGCAATGGTGCCGAGAACATCGCTAATACCCTTATTATCAATAGGTACCGAGATTGCCGAGGCATAGCCCGGCTTGGTAGATATTACACACAGATTGCCCGAAAAGGCGATGTCGATGATGTTGTCCGAGATGTTCGACGAGATGGTCACATCGCCACGCGAGCTGCTGGGCAGAACATAGATATAGCCCTTCTCCTTGTTGGGCACCTTGGCCACATGCATAAACTTCAAATCGCGCGACAACGTAGACTGCGTGATCTTCACGCCACACTCCTCAAGACGGGCAATAAGCTCCTCCTGCGAAGAGATAGACTCGGTGCGAATAATCTTTCGGATAATCGACAGACGATGCGTTTTTTGGTTCATAGTAGTGTAATTCTCGTTTTATTTTTCTAACTTAACAAACGCATCTAACGGGGGAATTATTGCGCACAATCGACTACAAAGGTAATAATTATGTGGTAAATATGCAATATGGAGAGAAAAAACATTCAAAAAAATGTCGATTTTATTTATTATGCGGTTGCAATTTGAAAAGTTTTATTATATTTGTCCGGTTTTGAGAATATGAAATAGTGGTGTGAGTGAGGGAATAAGCATAATATGGTTATCTGCACGCATACCTTTATATTATATTAAGTGAGATTTTAATAACCTATAACTACACATTTTTATGAGAAAACTTTTTGCTTTGATGACACTTCTTGTAGCCGTGTTTGCATCGAGCTGCGAGAAGCCCGCACCCGAGCCCACCGCCAAGGTAACATTCGAGTTCTCGGCACTCACCGCAACGCACAACAGCTCGTCGGTGACCGTGACACCCTCGGACCTTGCAGCAAACTACTTCGCCGTGAATATTGAGACGGAGCGCATCGCCGGCCTCACAGACAGCGAGATAATGAACCTCGACTTCGAGAGCCTCACCTCGTACAAGGGTGTGCAGACACTCTCGTTCAAGGGTCTGAAGGAGGATACGGCCTACACCATCATCGCCTTCGCCATGGGTGACAGCGCAGTGTCACGTCAGCCCTACCGCACACAGGTTAAGTCGGAGCCCAAGCCCGGCGAGTTTGAGGTGGAGATAAGCATCGCAAACCTCTCGGCATCGACCGTAACAGCAACGGCAACGCCCTCGGACGACACGACGAAGTACTTCTTCCGCGTGATCACCAAGATCGAGCTGGACGCCTTCGGCATCTACAACAACGACCTCGAGATATTCAACTACATCATCGAGAACCGCAACAACAACGACTACATCTTCACGGGTGAGAAGGTGCTGGAGTACACACACCTCGCCGCCGAGACCGACTACATCGCCGTGGCATTCAACGTAGACACCTACGAGCAGGTGGTTGAGGGTAGCATCGACGTGGAGCTCTTCCGCTACGAGTTCAAAACTCACGATGCACCCGAGGTAGACCCCAGCACACTCTTCACATACTCTGACCTGCAGGTGTCGCACACAGGCTTTACGCTCGACGTGACACCCGTCAAGGGCGAGGACTCATTCTGGGGCTACTACATCTGGACCAAGAAGAGCTTCTATGAGACCCTCGAGCAGGAGGCGCGCGTGAACATCGTCATGCGCAGCTACTTCGGCCTGAACAACCTCGGCGTGGAGCAGGGCTACGACTTCGGCACATTCATGCAGGAGTATATGGGTCAGACAGGTACTACAGAGATCCTGAACTACGAGCAGCTGAAGCCCGGCAACGAGTATGTGGTAGTGCTCTTCTACCTCGATCCCGAGGTGAAAGACCCCACCGAGGTGTACGACTACAACTTCGTATCGGTAGAGTTCAAGACCCTCGACCCCAGTGCCGACGGCGCAGCATCGCTGCTCGTATCGGAGCCCATAGTCGAGAAGGATGGTTTCTCGTACAATGTTAAGTTTGTGGTTAAGACCGACGAGAAGGCCGTAGACCTCCTGGTAGGTGCACAGATGTGGGCCAACTACGACTTCGAGAAGTACTGGGATCCCAACGACTGGTCACAGATTCAGGCATTCTTCATGTTCCGCACACCCGTATCGGATGAGACCCTGGCACAGGCAAAGACCGAGGAGGGTGCCGTGGTATCGTTCACCGGCATCGATGCCGATGAGTATGCATTCTTCTTCGAGGTGCTCAACGCCGAGAACACAGCAACACAGTATGCCGTACATGTAGAGCGACACCTCTTTGAGTAATAACGAGCAACGATGAAGAGATTTTTTAGCATCATAGCGACTATGCTTCTGCTTGCAGGCTTCACCGCCTGTGAGCCCGAGAAGCCCGACACACCCCCTGCAGAGGAGCCAAAGGTGGTGCTCCATGCCGACCGCAGCAAGATTGAGGCCGATGGTGTGCAGCAGATCAACTTCGTGGTCTTCGTCAATGGCGAGATACGCACCTCGGAGTGCCAGGTGGTGGAGCTCAAGAGCAACACCACGCTGGAGGGTTACACCTTCACCACCACCGTAGCCGGCGAGTATCGCTTCGTGGCCAAGTATGACAAGTACAGCTCGGAGGAGGTCATCGTAACGGCCACCGAGCCTAACGAGGAGCCCGACCCCCTGCCCTATGTAGAGCTTACGGCCGACAAGAGCTCGATTGTAGCCGACGGCAACGACATGGTGACATTCACCGTGACGGCCGATGGCGTAGATGTGACGGCCGAGGCCGAGATTGTCTATGCCGTAGATGGTGGCCTCATCGGGGGCAACACCTTCACGACAACGACGGCCGGCACCACGACATTCAAGGCTCTCTATGGCGAGGCCGAGTCTAACGAGGTGACCATAACCGCCACAGCACAGCAGAGCGAGGGCCGCACACTCACACTCACAGCCTCGACATCGCGCATCAAGGCCGATGGCCAGCAGAGCGTAACCTTCGAGGTGATGTGCGAGAATCTGGATGTATCGACGGAGTGCACCATACGCAACATCACGGCCGACAGCGTTCTCGATGGCATCAGCTTTACCACCACCGAGGTGGGCAGCTGGAGCTTTGTTGCCGAGTGGGACGGCCTTAAGTCGAACACGGTAAGTGTCGAGAGCTACAAGCCCGCAGCCACCGGCAAGTATGAGCCCTGCACACTCTACGACGAGGGTGGCGTGAAGGGTGTAATATACGCCATCGACACCGACAAACATGGCGACACCTACGTCTACCTCATGTCGCTCGACGAGGAGGACTTGCAGTGGTCGACAGAGTATGTGTGGTGTAACTGCGGCTCAACACGCGGTGACTGGAACACCGAGGATATGCTTCGCTTCGGCACATCGCCCGATAAGTACCCTGCGGCACAGTGGTGCGTAGCTCATGGTGAGGGTTGGTTTATGCCCTCGGCATACGAGATGGAGCTAATGTGGGAGGCTATCACCGACGGTGAGCGCGACTTCCAGGCCCCGAAGGTTGCCGAGTACAACGCCCTGCTCGAGGCCAATGGCGGTGAGCCCTTCTGCGAGACCTTCTACTGGACATCTAACGAGACTACCGAGGAGCTGACCACCGTAATGGCATTTATGGACGACAGCGTGGTATGTCTTGAGCCCTACAAGGATAGGGTATATACGGTGCGCGCTGCCTACCGCTTCCTGGTGGAGTAACCGAGCAACACATCCAAAATCCAAACAAATCGGAGCAGCGATAAAACGTCTGCTCCGATTTGTTTTTATACTTTGTTTGAGCTATCTTTGTAGTATGAAGAAGACAGAATTTTCGTTTATCGGCGATATAGCCTCTCGCTTTGGCTCTCTACCCCACCACGGCTTTGAGCCCATAGGTGACGACTGCACCACGGTGGAGTGCGGCGCAGACCAGGTGATGGTGATGACAACAGATATGCTCGTTGAGGATGTGCACTTCCTGCGCTCGGCCTCCACAGCCGAGGAGGTGGGCATGAAGAGCCTTGCGGTCAACCTCTCGGATGTAGCAGCCATGGGTGCGCAGCCTATAGCCACGATGTTGAGCCTTGCGCTGCCCGAGTCGGCACAGGGCGAGTGGGCCGAGGAGTTTATGCGAGGCTACCACAAGGCCTCCGCAGAGGCGGGCGTAGCACTTGTCGGTGGCGACACCACAGCATCACCCGATCGCATATCTATAAACGTCGTGGCGATAGGTCGTGCGCCCAAGCACTCGATAAAGCGTCGCAGAGATGCCCGCGTGGGCGATGTGGTATGTGTAACGGGCAAGCTCGGCATATCATCCAAGGGGCTTGTAGACATCATGTTTGGCGAGCTGAACACCCCGGCAGCAAAGTCGCACCGACGTGGTCAGGCACGCATCAAGGAGGGTGTATGGCTCGGCACACGAGGCGAGGTACATGCGATGATGGATCTGTCGGACGGCATAGCCTCCGACATACGACATATCATGGAGCAGTCCAACGTAGGCGCAGAGATAGAGCTCAAGGCGATACCTACCGACTACGATATACGCTATGCCACGACGGGCGGTGAGGACTACGAGCTGCTGCTTACCGTCGATGCAGCACACTTCACAGCCCTGGCTGCCGACTTTCAGGCCGCCACAGGCACCTCACTCACGGCCGTAGGTCGCATAACAGAGGGGAGCACCCTCGTATGGACCGAGGATGGCACACCGTCAGACGTTGAACTAAAGGGATTTACACACTTTTAGGCTCTTCGACACATGCCACGCAACAGATCGATGCACTCACGCAACGTGCGCACACCGCAGCACAACGAGCCAACGAGGTAGACCACCACGCCGAGGCCTATCTTTGCGACAAGGCGCAGGGCAAGTGTCAGCCCTGCAAGGTGGGGATTGGCGAGGTGTAGCACCCCGAACATGACACCGGCAAGGAGCAGTGCCGGGAGCAACGAGCGCAGGTAGGCACCTACACCGAGCCTCAAGTAACGCTCCGAGGCGATTACATTCATCAGCCAATCGACAAGGGCCATGGCGGTCATACCCCACGCCACAGCAACCACACCACGGGGAATGGTGTAGACAAGCACAAAGGTCATCACAACGCGCTTGAGAAGCTCCAGACGCAGTATCACACGACCATCACCCCTCACCTTAAGGATATTGTAGGCAACGACCGACAGCGGATAGAAGATGCCCGACAGGGCCAAAATCTCGAAGTAGGGCACCGTAGGCATCCACTTCTGGCCCAACAGCAACATAAACATCTCGGGAGCAATGGCCACAAGGCCCAACATCGTGGGGAAGAGCAGATAGGCCAAGAGGCGCACGATACGCTCGTAGCCCGCCGCAAACTTATGTTCGTCGTCGGCAATCTTCGACAAGGCAGGATAGGTCACACCCTGCACCGCCTGCACCGTGGAGATAACAGGCAGATCCTTGAGCTTCTGTGCCTGCGCATAGTAGCCCAACGCCGTGGTCGAGTGCATCTTACCGATGAAGAGCTGCGCCACGTTGTTATATATCGAGGCTATAAGGTCGGTGGCCAACAACCGCAGACTGAAGGGTGCCATTTGGCGTAGTGCCGCGAGGCTGAACCGCGCCCCACTATGCCAACGACGTATCACCCAGAAGGCCACAGCCTTAAGGCCCATCTGCAGGAGTCGCTGCGCCACAAGTGACCAGATGCCGCAGCCCATAAGTGCCATCGTCACGGCCACAGCACCACTGACGAGCGACGACAGAAGAACGATATTGGATAGAAGCTTGAAGCGAAACTCGCGGGTGAACATCACCGTCTGCACCACGCAGAGCGAGTTGATGGGCAACACAAGGAAGAGCACCGGTGCCACATCGGCAATAGCCTGGTGGCCATAGAAGCGCGCCAGAGGCGGTGCCACCAGTGATAGTACGACGTAGAGGAGTATGGCCACAACGACGTTGAAGCACAATACCGAGTGGTACTCCTGGGCTGTGGGCTCGCGCTTGCGGATGAGCGTCTGCGAGAAGCCACTGTCGACGACGGCCAAGGCCACCGACGTGAAGAAGGTGAGGATGGCCATAACACCGAAGTCGTCGGGTGATAGCTGGCGCGCAACGACGATACTCACGACCATCTGCACGACCATCGTGAGGAGCTTCTCCATAAAGCTCCACGCCACACCACTTGCGACCCTATGTTCCAGCTTCACCTCGCCCATGGTCTAACCCAGCAGATACTCCACAGCCAGACGATACGACTCCATGCCGAAGCCCATGATGGTGCCTCGCGCCACGGGGGCGATCATAGAGTGGTGGCGGAACTCCTCGCGCGCCAAGATCGAAGAGATATGCACCTCAACGACGGGCACGCTGATAGCGGCCACAGCATCGCGCAGCACAACAGAGGTGTGGGTATAGCCACCGGCATTGAGCACAACACCGTCGTAGCACCCCTCGGCCGACTGCAACCTGTCGACCAGCTCGCCCTCGATGTTCGACTGAAAATAATCAAACTCCACTCTCCCCTCATAGCGGCTACTCAACGCAGCGACATACTCCTCAAAAGTGGTTGTTCCGTATATCTCCACATCTCGTTTGCCTTGCAAGTTGAGGTTGGGCCCATTCAGAATAAGAAACTTCTTCATAATTGTCTAATAAATTTTAGCCTTGGCCTCCGAACGCAATACTCGCAATGCGTTCATAGCCAATGCCGACAGCTCATTCTCGCCGGGATATACAGCTATCGGAGCAATGAAACGGCAATAGTCGCTGATGGCAGATGTTATGCTCTGGTTATGGGCGATACCGCCTGTGAGGATAATTGCATCGACCTCACCCTTCAACGCTACGGCCATCTGTCCAATCTGCTTGGCAACGGTATATACCATTACATCGATAGCCAATCGAGCCTCTGTATCGCCATCGTCGGCACGCTGAACGATATCCTTGACCGAGTTACTGCCCGTAAGTGATACCAAGCCACCTTTGCCGACCAGCAAAGCACGAGCCTCCTTCTTTGAGTATTGTCCCGAATAGCACAAGTCAATCAAATCTCCCGCAGGGATTGTGCCGGCGCGCTCGGGTGCAACGGGACCCTCGCCGTCGAGTGCGTTGTTGCAGTCGATGGCTCGACCCTTGCAGTGAGCCGCAACCGATATGCCGCCGCCCAGATGCGCCACGATGAGGTTTAACTCCTCGTAGGGGGTGCCAATCTGCTCGGCATAGAGTCGTGCCGTAGCCTTCTGGTTAAGGGCGTGGAAGATTGAGCGTCGCGGAATCTGCTTGATGCCGCTGTGGCGTGCCAACTCCATAAACTCATCGACAACCACCGGGTCGGCGATGTATGCCTTGACGCCGCATATTCTGGCAATCTGTAATGCGATAGGTGCGCTCAGAT
>CALGRZ010000081.1 GCA_937880705.1 uncultured Alistipes sp. | reverse complement strand
CCTCTCGGCATCAGATCCTAAGTCTGACGTGGCTACCAATTACACCATATCCGCAATAACATGCCCTCAAGCACCATAGCATAGTGACCCAAAAGCACCGCAAAGGTAAAAAACTTTTTACAATATCCACCATAAAGGAGAATAATTATTTAATTTTTCGTACTTTTGTGGATGTTAACCATACATTTGTCTTTATGCCGAAGACCATTACATTACAGCTGTCGCCCAAACAGGCAGCCGACGAGAAGTTCTATATAGCACAGGTTGCACAACGTATGGGCATACGTCAGAGCGATATAGCTCTGGCGCGTGTGGTCAAGCGTTCTATTGATGCACGACAGCGTATGCCCAAGGTCAACCTTACACTCGAAGTATATGTGGATCAGGAGCCGCAGCCCGCACCGCTGCACTTCGACTACCCCGTGGTGGAGAACGCCACCGAGGTCATCGTCGTGGGCTCGGGACCGGCAGGCCTCTTCGCCTCGCTACGTCTTATCGAGCTGGGCTATAAGCCCATACTTCTGGAGCGCGGCAAGGCGGTACTGCCCCGCAAGCAGGATATAGCGCAGATAAATCGTGGCGGGCGCATAGACCCCGACTCAAACTACGCCTTCGGCGAGGGTGGCGCAGGCACATTCTCGGATGGTAAGCTCTTCACACGCAGCAAGAAACGTGGCGACTACAACAAGGCGTTGCAGACGCTGGTATGGCATGGTGCCAACCCCGCCATACTCTACGAGGCACACCCCCACATAGGTACCGACAAGCTACCGCGCATCATCTCGAACATCTGTCGCACCATCACCGAGCATGGCGGCCGTGTGCTCTTCGAGAGCAAGGTCTCGGGCTTCGAGCTCAAGGGCGGTCGCATCACCGGCGTGAGGGTTGGCAACGACCTTATCGAGGGTGCTGCCGTGGTGCTGGCAACAGGACACTCGGCACGCGACATCTACGAGCTGCTCTACTCGTCGGGCATCGCCGTCGAGGCCAAGCCCTTTGCCATGGGCGTGCGCATAGAGCATCCGCAGCGACTCATTGACAGCATACAGTATCACCGTGACGAGCGCGGCGAGTGGCTCCCTGCAGCGAGCTACTCGCTTGTAAGTCAGGAGGCCGGGCGTGGCGTATACTCCTTCTGCATGTGTCCCGGTGGCTTCATAGTACCCGCCATGACGGGTGCCGACCAGACGGTGGTCAACGGCATGTCGCCGAGTGGCCGTAACTCGGCCTTCGCCAACTCGGGCCTCGTCACCGAGATACGTCTTGAGGACTTCGCCCACCTGCGCGAGAGGTATGGCGAGCTGGCAGGTCTGCGCTACCAGCAGCTCTTCGAGGAGCTGGCGCGCGAGAACAGCGACATGCGCCAGGTGGCACCGGCACAGCGCGTCTCGGACTTTGTTGCCGGCCGTGCCTCGAACACACTACCCCGCACCTCCTACATCCCGGGCATAGCACCCTCGCGACTGGATCAGTGGATGCCCCAGAACATCAGCCAGCGTCTGCGCAGCGGCATAGCCACCTTTGGTCGTAAGATGAGGGGCTTCGTGACCGACGAGGCCATCGTCGTGGGTGTCGAGTCGCGCACGTCGACACCTGTGCGCATACCGCGCGACAGCGAGACATTGATGCACATCGAGGTGGAGGGTCTCTTCCCTGCGGGTGAGGGTGCCGGCTATGCCGGAGGCATCATCTCGGCAGCTCTGGATGGTGAGCGCGTAGCCGATGCCGTGGCACGCTACTGCATAGCTCACAAATATTGATAAACGCTAACATCTTGCTGACTATGAGACGACTACTTACCATGATTGCGACGATGCTTATGGTGGCATCGTGCACCGAGCAGAGGCCCGAGCCCACGCTCACCATAACGGACTTTGTGCATGTCGACGGCGTCAACCTCGTGGAGCCTTCGGGCGAGAGGCTCTTTATCCGTGGCACCAACCTCGGCAACTGGATCAACCCCGAGGGCTACATGTTCGGCTTCCGCAAGGTCAACTCGGCACACTTCATCGACGAGATGCTGCGCGAGGCTGTAGGCCCTGCGGCTGCGGATAGCTTCTGGCGCAACTTCCAGCAGAACTACATCACCGAGGCCGACATCGCCTTTATCGCCTCGACGGGTGCCAACACATTGCGCCTACCCTTCCACTACAAGCTCTTCACCGACGAGGACTACATGGGTCTTACCGCCAATGGCAACGGCTTCGAGCTGATGGACAAGGTTATAGGCTGGTGCAAGAGCCATGGCCTCTATGTCATCCTCGACATGCACGATGCCCCGGGAGGACAGACCGGCGACAATATCGACGACTCGTATGGTTACCCCTGGCTGATGGAGTGCGAGGCGAGCCAGCGGCTCTACTGCGACATCTGGCGACGTATTGCCGACCGCTATCGCAACGAGCCCACGGTGTTGGGCTACGACCTGCTCAACGAGCCCATAGCACCCTACTTTGGCGAGGATGTCGAGAGGCTCAACGCCAAGCTCAAGGGGGTATATCGAATGGGCTTTGATGCCATCCGCGAGGTAGACCCCTACCATATCGTCATGCTGGGTGGTGCACAGTGGAATGGTAACTTCGAGCCTCTCGAGGGGTGCAACTTCGACGAGCAGGTGATGTACACCTGCCACCGCTATGGCGGAGGCACCGACAGCAACGCCATACGCTCCTTCATAGAGTTCCGCGACAGGGTCAACCGCCCGATGTATATGGGCGAGATAGGCCACAACACCTATGAGTGGATGGCCGCGTTCTGCCGCACCATGGAGGAGAATAACATCGGCTACACCTTCTGGCCCTACAAGAAGATAGGCACCTCGTCGTGGGTAGGCTTCGAGGCCCCCGCCGACTGGCAGGCCGTCATCGACTTTGCCGAGAGCGACCGCACCAACTATCAGAGTATCCGCGAAGCGCGCGACAAGGCGGGCATGACGACCCTGAAGAGGGCCCTCGACGAGCTTGTCGAGGCGGTTAAGTTCGAGCACTGCACCATAGACAAGGAGTATATCCGTGCTCTGGGTCTCAACGCCGAATAGCATCGTTGAATGTCGACGTCGGTTATCATAAACACGCTTGTGGCATACGTTGCGCTACTCTTCCTGGTGGCGCACCGCTCCACACGCGGCATGAAGAGCCGTGTGGAGACCTTTCTCACCGGTGGTCGCAGCACACACCGCGTTGTGGCGGCCATAGCCATGGTGGGTGCTGCAATGTCGGGCGTAACCTACATCTCGGTGCCCGGCACGGTACTCAACGACGGCTTCTCCTACCTTCAGACATGCCTCGGCTTCCTCGTGGGATACATCATCATCGCCTATGTGCTCATACCGCTCTACTACCGCCTTGGGGTGGTGTCGCTGTATGAGTACCTCGACCGTCGCTTTGGCATCACGGCACACCGCACCGGAGCATGGCTCTTCTTCATCTCGAAGATACTCTCGGCCTCGCTGCGCGCCTATGTCATCTGCATGGTGCTGCAAGGGCTGCTCTACGACAGATACGACACGCCCCTCTGGGTCAACGCCCTGGTGATGATGTCGCTCGTATGGCTCTATACACGTCGTGGCGGCGTGCGCTCGGTGGTGTGGGTCGAGACACTCAAGACCGTGCTTATGGTCGGCAGCATCGTGACCTGCATCGTCTACGTCATATCGGCCCTCGACATGGGTGTAGGCGAGGCTGTGAGCACTATCGCTCACAGCGACTACTCGCAGGTGCTCTACCTTGACGATCCACTCGACCGACGATACTTCTGGAAGCAGTTTCTGGCGGGCATCTTCCTGGTGGTTGCCATGACGGGCCTCGATCAGGATATGATGCAGACCTCGCTGTCGTGCCAGACGATGCGCGATGCACAGCGAAGCATGATCAGCTCGATCTTCGTGCAGATAGCCGTCATCACCCTCTTCCTCGGCCTCGGTGCCCTGCTATACACCTTCGTGGAGAGCCGAGGCCTCGAGGTTACCCATGGCGATGAGCTCTTCGGCTATGTCGCCATTGAGTGTGGTCTGCCCGTGGTGGTTGGCGTAATGTTCCTGCTCGGCCTTGTCGCCTCGACATACTCATCGGCAGGCTCGGCACTCACGGCCCTCACCGTATCATTCACGCTCGATATCCTGCATGCACAACGCCACTACGATGTGCATACCGACGAGGGTGAGGCCGCCTTCGAGCGACTACGACGACGCACCCACCTGCTTATAGCCGTTGTGATGACACTTGTCATCGTAGCCTTTGGTCGATGGAGCTCGTCGGGTGTTATCAACCTGATCTTCACCATGGCCGGCTACACCTATGGCCCCCTGCTCGGCCTCTTTGCCTTCGGCCTGCTGTGCAGACGTAGCGTGCGTAGTGGTGCAATACCCGTCATAGCTCTTCTCTGCCCCATCGTCTGCTATGTCGTAGCCGAGAACTCGGAGCAGTGGTTCGGAGGCTATCAGTTTAGTTATGAACTACTTATACTCAACGCAGCTCTCACCATGCTGTGCCTCTGGGTATGCTCGAAGAGGTGTGCGCATTAGACGTGTGTAACACGCTATTGCAGGGCTCATTGTACCCATTGGTAGTTGCTTTTTACGTTTTGGTAGGCTCTGTGTTCAAAATTCGTATACCTTTACCTCATAATAAAAAACCTGTTGAGCGATGATATGTGAGCGTCTATTCTACTTTATCCACGGTCTGGTAACAGCCTACTTTATTATGGCAGGACTGCGCCGCTTCAAACGTCAGGGTGCTACGCGCCTTGAGCATCTGTGCGGTGTTATTCTGCTCTATTGGGCTCTGCTCATCCTTAAGGATCTGGTCTTCTACCCCGAAGATATCATACGCTACAACTATGTCTCCAATCTTCTGATCATCATCGACATGACCGCAGCATCGGCCTGCGGCTGTTTTCTCTTCGAGCTGCTCAACCCGGGGTGGTTCAGGTGGCGACGTGCGCTGTTGCTCTCACTGCCCTTTCTGATCTTCGTGGTTAGCTATGCCATAGTGCCTCTTCCATGGATTATCGATGCAGCGTTTATATTTTTGGCATGTTACAGCTTGCTGCTTGCCATCTATGTATTCTACGCTGTGCAACGCTACAACCGCATGTTGAGCGAGAACTACTCCAACATCGAGTATATCCATGTGGGCTGGCTCAATGGCGTGGTGCTCCTGCTCATACTCTGCCTGCTTGTATGGGTCATCTCGTGCTACTTCTCGTCGTGGATCATGGATAGCCTGTACTACCTGCTGTTGATGTGCATCTGGATCGTCACACTGCACTACGCCGACAGGCAGAAGGCTCCTAATATACCGCCCGTTCAGCCCGCCCCGAAGAGTGGTGCCGATGTCTTCTCGGGCACCGACCTTGCCGAGCGTTTGGAGCAGCTGCTGGTCAAGGAGCGAGTGTGGATGAACCCCCACCTAACGCTCTCGGGACTCGCCATGCAGGTGGGCACCAACCGCACATATCTATCTAACTATCTGAATAATACGCTTAACACCACGTTCTACGACTATATCAACAATTTCCGCTTGCAGGCCGCCTTGGAGCAGATGCGCGACCCCTCGTCGACGGCCACAATGATCGAGATTGCCGAGTCGAGCGGCTTCAACTCTTTGTCGACATTTAGGCGAGTATTCTCAAAGTCGATGGGGTGTTCGTTTGCCGAGTATCGACACCGCATGGGGCACAGCGAGTAGGCGAAGATAACGGACAAGAGTGCAGAATTGAAGAGTCGCGACTCTCTTTGTAAAGGGGGTCGCGACTCTCATTGAGGGTGTGTACGGCCTCGCAGAGGCCTATCGCTTTGTTACATGTATCATAAAGGTTACGGCGATGATGGCGATGCCTATGCCAAGAATGATATTCGAGGTCAGGGGCTCACCAAAGATCAGCGTGCCGACAAGGATGGCGGTAATGGGCTCAAAGACACCCAGCACCGAGGCCTTTGTTGCGCCAATATTGCGTGTTGCGATGGCGAGCGTGGCGGTCGAAACGATAGTCGGCAGCAGTGCCAAGCCCACCAAGTTGAGCCAGTCGCTACCCGT
>CALGRZ010000080.1 GCA_937880705.1 uncultured Alistipes sp. | reverse complement strand
GAGGCCATCTACGACAAGAGCTCACAGACACTCCCCTTCAAGGCCGACCTCGGTGCCATAGATGGCTACCTCTGGGGCCGTACCGCCGAGAAGGAGAATGTGGTACTGGAGAACGGCCTTAAGTTCAAGGTCAACTGGGAGGAGGGGCAGAAGACGGGCTTCTTTATAGACCAGCGTGTCAACCGCGACCTGGTACGCCAATATGCCAAGGGCAGAAAGGTACTCAACACCTTCTGCTACACGGGAGGCTTCTCGGTTGCCGCCCTTGCAGGTGGTGCCCGCGAGGTTGTATCCATCGACCTCTCGGAGCGTGCCGTGAAGCTCGCCGATGAGAACGTAAGGCTCAACTTTGGCGATGAGGCCCAGCACGAGGCCATAGCGTGCAATGCCGTAGAGTATCTGCGCGACATTGACGACTCGTTCGACCTCATCATCCTCGACCCGCCCGCCTTTGCCAAGCATCACAAGGTGCTGGGCAACGCCCTGCAGGGTTACAAGAAGATCAACGTGCGCGCACTGCAAAAGATACGCCCGGGAGGTATCCTCTTCACCTTCTCGTGCTCGCAGGCCGTAAGCCGTGACCTCTTCCGCACGACGA
Source organism: uncultured Alistipes sp. (assembly GCA_937880705.1). Next base: position 2,129 of record CALGRZ010000080.1, on the reverse strand, counting down.
TATTCACCTCGGCAGCCATCGCCGGCCGCAAGGTGCGCATCATAGGTCAGCTCACACAACCCGCCGACCACCCCATCAACATCTACCACCCCGAGGGCGAGTACCTTAAGGGTCTGGTTGTATATGTTGAGTAACAGAGGCTATAAAACAGATAAAAATACCGAAAATGAAGCGTCTATTAACCACACTTGTCACAATGGCTGTGATGACAGCCTGTGGCAGCAACCAAGAGGGCGTGCACATCGACGACCAGAGTGCCGAGAATGCCGCCTACGACTTGAGCTACGAGCTTACAACAGCCGTACTCGAAGCAGCGAACTACGAGGAGTTTAAGGCCGCACGTCAGGCCCTGGAGAGCCACGAGGAGGCCTTCCGCACACAGATTGGAGGAGATAGCTACCTCATCTTCCTCGAGGAGTGCAACATAATGCTTGGTGAAATATAAAACTGAACGAGGATGAAGAAGATTACTACATACGTCATACTGTGTGTTGCCACACTCGTCATCACGTCGTGCGGCCACACCACTATCACCACACCCAAGAAGGATGCACAGCGTCTGGCATATATGGCCCAGAGCGTGTCAAGCGAGGCCGAGCTACGCGAGGTGGAGAAGCTCGCCACAGAGATAGAGATAGCCTACCGTCGCAGCTACAACGGTGCCAAGGCTCTGGAGTTCAAGGCCCTGGCCGAGCCTATACTGATCGAGGCCGGCAACCAGCGTGAGATAGCCCGCGCCGAGGAGGACTACCTCGCCGAGCAACAGGCGATGCTCACCCGCCAACTCACACTGCTGGACGACGCCTGGAGCTTGGAGCTTCGAAGCAAGGAGGAGGAGCTGGCCACCATCGAGGCCAACAACGCAGAGCGCGCCACCATCGAGACCTCGATCATGGAGCTCACCACCGAGAAGGAGGCTCTGGCACTCGCCATAGTCGAGGCGGGCTACCCTGCCGAGATGCTCGAGAAGCTCGGTGAGATAGACCGCTCTATCGAGGCTCTGAACAACGACATTGCAGACATAGAGCTTCGCAACCACATCATCTGCCTGGCCTATAAGCTTCAGCTGGGCGAGGAGCTTATCGAGACATTCACCCCCGACTACGACACCGAGCTCTATGACGCTGCGCAGTAGCATATTGGCTCTGGTAGTCGCCCTTGCGGGGTGCGCAACACCGAACAATGCCACAGACACGGAGTCTGTGGCATTGCGCTTTACGACTATCGAAGAGGCCGAGGCACACTTCAACGAGGTCTACAACACGCTGGATATGGAGTATGAGCGGCTGCGCGAGGAGCGCATCACGGCACTTGCCGAGCGCGACTCCGCAAGGCGTGCGGCAGCCCTCGAGGGTAATGACCGCCAATGCGAGGAGTTCCGCCAGCGGCTACTCGCCACCGATAGTGCACGACGAGCCACCGCAGCACACTTCGCCACGCAGGTCGAGTAGCACTATGGCACAGGGTCATAGCCCGAACCACCCCACGGGTGGCATCGCAGCAATCGTCTTATGGTGAGATAGAGCCCCTTAATCGGCCCATGCTTGCGCAGAGCCTCGAGGGCATACTGCGAGCAGGTGGGGGTAAAACGACACGAGGGTGGCTTAAGAGGCGATATACAGAGCTGGTAGAAGCGTACCAGCAGGATAAACGGAAAGGCAAGTACGCGCTTAACAACGCTTTTGCAACTCTGCCAGAATGTTGACAACGGCATGCTTGATGGTTTTATAGGGGAGTGCCTCCCTGGCGGAGTAGATAAGTGCCACATCGAAGGAGCTATCACCACGCTTGACAGCCTCGACCAGTACCTGCTTATGCAGACGGTAGGCCTCCTTGGTGCGACGGCGCAGAAGGTTGCGTCTATTGGCGCGTTTATGGTAACGCTTGGGAACAGAGAAGAGTACCTCAACATCGGGTGAGGTACTCTTTTCGGTAAATATCAGATAACGAAACGGATACACGAAACCCGCCTCACCATGCTGGAAGAGGCGTCTGACCGATGTAAGCGAGCGCAGTCGCTCATGTCGAGCCAAGGTGTTGGGTTTCATCTGCTATACGCTCTTCTTGCTGGTGCGGGTACGAGTCTTCTTCTGGAGCTTGCTCTGCTGTGCGCGGATAAACTCCTCCTT
>CALGRZ010000079.1 GCA_937880705.1 uncultured Alistipes sp. | reverse complement strand
AAGGGTGGTATGAACGTAATGCTCGAGATTAAGGCCGAGGATGTTATCCGCACCAACGCCGAGAGCAAGGGTGTGGTATTGACCAACCCCACGATGTATGAGCAGATGAACGCTGCACTGCGCACCGCCTCGGAGCACGACAACGCAGGTGCTGTTGTAGATGCATTCATCGAGGCCTATGGCGAGGGTGTGTGTGAGCTGTTTGACCGCGCCGACAACAACACCGCAGCCCTGGCCGAGGATCTGAAGAACCTCATCGAGGGCTCTGTAGCCAGCTCATTCGACGTTCTGAACAGCCGTATCGACCTTCTTGGTGTTACACAGCCCAACATCCAGCGCGTGACAGGTACCAACCGTATCTCGGTTGAGTTGCCCGGCGTTAAGGAGCCCGAGCGCGTGAGCAAGCTCCTCGCCTCGACTGCCCAGTTGGAGTTCTGGACCGTATGCGACCAGGCCGATGCTTCGGATATTATGAATGTTCTCTATGGCGAGGCCGATGCTCTGGTTCGTGACTACCTCTTGGCCGAGGGTGCCGATGAGGATAAGGTGAGCCTCACCCCTGTGACCGATCTGATCCGCTACAACTACATGGCCGTAGACCAGGCAGGTAACGAGTACGAGGGCCACGCCTATGCTCCCGTTGTTGCCTCGGCACAGAAGGAGAATCTGTCGAAGCTCAACGACTACTTCTCAATCCCCGCTGTTCGTCGCGCTCTGCCCGCAGATGTTAAGCTCTGCTGGTCGAACAAGAGCACAGCCAACAACTCGCGCGGTACCTTCCTTCTCTACGCTTTGAAGGGTAAGAATGGTGTTGCTACCCCCGTTCTCGACGGCTCGGGTATCACCAACGCTCGCGCACAGGGCTCACAGACAGGTGGCTTCGAGGTTTCGATGACCATGGATGCGGATACCGCTGTTAAGTGGGGCGACATCACCGCTGCCAACGTCGGCAAGCCGATCGCTATCGTTCTGGATGACTATGTATATTCGGCTCCCGTTGTTAACGACCGTATCGACGGTGGTCAGTCGTCTATCACCGGTGGCTTCGGTCCCCAGGAGGCCGAGGATCTGGCATCGGTACTTAACTCGGGTAAGGCTCCCGCGCCTGCAACCATTATCCACACCGAGGTTGTTGGTCCTTCGCTTGGTGCCAAGTCTATCTCGATGGGTCTGATCTCGTTTGCACTGGCATTCTGCCTCGTGCTGCTCTACATGGCATTCTTCTACAACACCGCAGGTTGGATGGCTAACATCGCCCTGATCTTCAACGTGCTGTTGCTGCTGGGTGTACTCGTATCGTTTGGTGCTGTTCTGACCCTGCCCGGTATCGCCGGTATCGTGCTTACCATGGGTATGGCTGTGGATGCCAACGTCATCATCTTCGAGCGTATTAAGGAGGAGCTTCGTGCAGGTAAGGGTCTTGCACTCTCTATCAAGGATGGTTTCTCGAATGCCTACTCGGCAATTATCGACGGTAACCTTACCACCATTATCACCGGTGCTGTGCTCTTCTTCTTCGGTACAGGTCCTGTTAAGGGCTTCGC